>JAHYJP010000185.1 GCA_019429055.1 Bacteroidales bacterium | reverse complement strand
ATGCTGTTAATGTGGCTAAATAAAATATCTCCCACTTGCAATTTGTATTTCGAATAATCCATTTTTGTTTCAATAAAGCCAACTTTATTAATTTCAATAGTGCCATTAGAAATAGTTTCAATTCGGGTAACTTTTAAACCTTTTTTATTGTTGTTTTGGGTTTCCGAAATACCATTGCTAATTTTTTCAACTAGAGAATCTAAATGTACAACCTGCCATGAACTAGGATAAATAATTGACTTATACTTTATGGATTTTTCATTAAAATTCTCTCCTTTAGTAATAACATTAAAAAAATATGAACTTGCTGCCTTCTCCAACCCCTCCAACACCTCCCTCTCCCTCTCCATCACCTCATCCAGTGCCCATAGCAAGCTGGCCAGGCGGGCTTGCTGGTCTTTGGGGGGGAGGAGGAACTTCTCTTTCTTAAGGGTTCCCCAGTTGATAGTGGGCGATAGCGAACCAACCGAAATATCAACCGCCCGGTGCATGAACTGGTCTGAATGCAGAAAGAAAGGGAAAAGCTGTGGGTCTATCACTTTGGGGTTGGGTCGTAAAACCAAAGAATGGGCCGAACAAAAGCCATCAAAGTTTACAACAGCCGCTTTTCGTTGATAGGCTCTTCTGCGTCCAAAAATCACATCTCCCGGATAGCATCTTAGCTTGGTGCCGCTAACATCTTCACGCTTACCAAACCGGCGTATATGAATATCCTCTGCATCAAGGTGTTCCAGACCTACGTAAATATCCAAATCGGTTTGGGTTGGTTCTACCCGTTCTGAAATGCTTTTCGCTATCTGTTCAAAACGATGGCTCTCCCACTGGGATTTGTCAAGGTTATTCAGATTGATATTTTCCTGTATTATTTCCATTCCTATGATTTCAACACTTTGAAAAGTTCATCCATGCTTCGTCTTAATTGATCCCCGGCCGCATTCCAGTTTTCAATGGCATCTTCAATGCTCATATTTGGCCCATTATTGGAAACATTGCTTACATATAATGCCATATTTAAACTTGCATTTTTTTGCAAAATATCTTCCTTATCCACAACCTTGCAAAATCCATCAATATCCTTATAATCCCGGTAAGTCCGGTATATTTTTTCAATATGATGCTCTTCGAGATAAGCTATGTTTTTTTCTTGTTTTACTTCTTTAACCGCATTTATGATGAGAACCTTTCCTCTCTTTTTTTCTTCCTTATTATTTTTGGTTATGAGTAGGCAGGCCTCCATGGGTGAATTGTAAAAGAGATTGGGCCCCAGCCCAATGACGCAATCCACCAGGTCGTTTTCAATCATTTTGCGTCGCATAGCGGCTTCGACGTCGCGGAACAAGATGCCATGCGGCCACAATGTAATAGACCGACCATTGATGGGATGCAGACTCTTTTGTATATGCTGCTGAAAAGCATAATCGGCACATCCCTGCGGGGGTGTACCCCAAAGGTTGCGGCCCCAGGGGTCGTTTTCGAAGCTTTTGCGGTCCCAGGCTTTGATGGAATAGGGCGGATTGGCCAGGATGACGTTGAACTGCTTCAGGCTGTCGTGCTCCAGGAAGGCGGGCTGGGCCAGGGTGTCGCCGCGCACAATCTGAAACTCTTCAATACCGTGCAAAAACATGTTCATGCGGGCAATGGATGAGGTGATGAGGTTGATCTCCTGCCCGTAAAGTTTCAGGGTGCGGTATTCCTTGCCTTCTTCCTTCAGGTGCAGGGCGCAGTTGAGCAGCAGTCCGCCGGAGCCGCAGGTGGGGTCGTACACGCTTTCGCCGGGCTGTGGGTCCATGATCAGAGTCATGAGCTTTACCACGGTGCGGTTGGTGTAGAACTCGGCGGCGGTGTGGCCGCTGTCGTCGGCAAATTCTTTTATCAAATACTCGTAGGCATTGCCCAGTTGGTCGTCGGGCACATTGGCCAGGCTGAGGGTATGCTGCGAGAAGTGTTCAATCAGATTGGTCAGGGTTTCGTCGGGCAGGCGGTCCTTGTTGGTCCAGGAAGCATCGCCAAAGATGCCGTGCAGGGTCTGCGGATTGGCCTTTTCAAGGGCACGCATGGCGTTTTGTATGGCCATACCCACGTTTACGGTGGTTTCGCGCACGTCTTTCCAGTGAGCACCTTTGGGCACCTGGAAGCGGTGGTTCTCTTCAAAGGCAGCATATTCCAGGTCGCCGTCGCTCTCCTGCAAAGCCAGGGCAAACTCCTCATCATAAACATCGCATATGCGCTTGAAAAACAGCAGTGGAAAGATGTACTGCTTGTAATCGCCTGCATCAATAGTGCCGCGTAGCGCTACTGCAGCTCCCCATAGGTATTTTTCGAGTTGTTGTTGGGTCATGGTTGTTTTTTTTACCACAGATTAGCACGGATTATCACAAATGATTTTTTATCTGTGTTTATCTGTGTAATCTGTGGTGAATCTTTTTTACATAATAATTCGTGTTATTCCTTTTTTCATATCCATTACTTTAAAATTCAGCAGCAACCCCAGTTTCAACCCTGAGAGTTTCAGATAAGTCATCAACTGAGCCTTATGAATAGGAGCCACTTCGTCAACTGCTTTAAGCTCAAGAATAATCTTATCTTCAACCAGCAGGTCAATCCTGTAACCTGCATCAAGCTTAATGTTGTCATAAACCACCGGCAATGCCACCTGCCTTGAGGTATTAAGCCCTGCTTTGGTTAACTCATATTCAAGACAAACCTCATAAGTCGATTCAAGCAAACCGGGCCCTAATTCTTTATGCACCCTGTAAACACAACCAATGATCTGATAGGATAAGTCGTTTAAGGACTTCATATCTGTATTATTCATGATTGATAAATTGAGATAATACTGACTTAAACTTTTCTTCTGCCACCTGCGCCTTTTCCCAGGCTTGTTTCAAATCCGTCATGGCTTCTTCCACGGTGGGCAGGTTGTCTTCAATGATCTTTTCTACGTATAAGGGTATATTGAGATTGAAATCATTTTCACGAATATCTTCGAGTGTAGCAATTTTTACGTGGTTTTCCACATCGCTGTATTCTTTGTACCACCGATAGATCTGGTTTACATGATGGGGTTCCAGGAAGTTCTGCGCCCTGCCGGTTCGAATCTGGTCGGAAGCATCAATAAAAAGTACCTTACCTTTTTTGTTTTCATCTTTATTCTGACGAAACACCATTACACAGGCTGCCAGGGAAGTTCCGTAAAAAATATTGGATCCCAGTCCGATGACTGCCTCAAGTAGGTCTGCCCTTATAAGAGCTTCCCGGATCCGTCCTTCGGCACCTTTCCGGAAAAGCGCTCCATGGGGCAACACCACGGTCATACGTCCGGTGCTGTTCATAGATTTGATCATATGCTGTACCCAGGCCATATCGCCATTGCTTTTGGGAGGTACCCCGGCAATATTTCGTCCCCAGGGGTCATTGCTCCAGTTTTCTGCACCCCAGTCGGAAAGCGAAAACGGTGGATTGGCTATTACAGAGTCGAATGTTTTTAATCCATCAGCCTGGTAAAAGACAGGGTTGCGCAGGGTGTCGCCCCGCACGATCTGGAAATCTTCCATTCCGTGCAAAAACATATTCATCCGGGCAATGGAGCCCGAAGTCAGGTTTTTCTCCTGCCCGTATAGCTTCAGGGTGCGATAATCCTGTCCGGTTGTTTTGAGATGGTTCACACATTCGAGTAACATGCCACCGGTCCCGCAGGCAGGGTCATACACACTCTCTTCCTCATGGGGATCAAGGATAAGTCCCAGCAAGTGCACCACTGATCGGGGTGTATAAAATTCTCCGGCTTTTTTATTGGTGAGGTCGGCAAAATGCTTGATAAGATATTCGTAGGCCTGGCCGAGCAAATCGGGTTCCACACGGTCATTGCTTAAAGTATATTGCGAGAAATGCTCTATCAGATCGATAAGCAGCCTGTCAGACAGCTTATTCTTATTGCTCCACTGGGCATCTCCGAAAATTCCATAGAGAAAAGCCTGGTTGGCCTGCTCAATGCCCCGCAGGGCATTCTCGATGGACTGCCCGATATTTTGCGTGGTTTCTCTTACATCATTCCAGTGGCAACCCTTTGGAATTTCGAAACGGTGAAACTCAGGCAGGGATGCATATTCTTCATCACCCCCCGACTCTTCCAGCGCCTGCCGGTATTCTTCATCATACACATCAGAAATCCGCTTGAAAAACAACAGCGGAAAAATGTACACCTTAAAATCCGATGCATCCACCGGGCCTTTCAGAATCCAGGCTGCTTTGGATAGATATTGTTCGAGTTGGGAGAGGGTAAGTTTTACCGGGTTCATGTAATGTATCAATTGAATTGAGTGCTAAAGGTATTAAGAACTTTGTGGATTTTGTTTTCGTATTTGCTAATGACAAACATGGCATTTCGTTTTTCAGGTGCCTGGTATTGAAAAAAGGCAGTAAGAATATTAAATTGTTTTTGGAAACATATTTCCCATTAATGAGATAATTTGTAAGAGCAAACAAATATATTAATTTACAACGACGAAAGTCACTAAAAAACAAAAACAGATGTAGTAAAACAGAACGCAATCTGATTTTGTGTTATCGTTAAAAATAAGGTTGTCAGAAGAATCGAATTATTAAACCCTACCAGCCATTAAATAATTAACCTGCTGTTCCCCAACCAAGTAAATAGGCAAGTACAGCAGTTCCGACAAAAATACCAATTGCTGGAATCAAAATAGAATTAGGGGAAGAAGATGATTTAGTTTCTTCAACAGTCTGTGGTTTTTGCAGAATACGCGAATCGATAAACAACGAGTCCCGCGGTTCTGCCTGCCGGAAATTGGTATAGCGGCCCGGGAATCCTGTAACCGTCACATGCGTTGAATTACCTGTTGTTTGTATCTCATAAACCGGTTCGATGAGAATATCTGCGCCAGATTTTCTGAGAGCATCCGCTACGGCATTATTTTTAACATTTGCAATGGTTACACCTGTTCCGCCTCTTGCATTGCCGCTGATTTTTTCCACATCAACCTGCAGTTCCGCAATAACAGGCTGCTGAATAACACCGGCGCCGTATATATCCATCATTTTAATGGTTGAAGACATTCGTTGTCCCGGACTACATGACATTATCATTACAGCAATCCCTAATAAAAAGAAGAATTTTTTCATGATCTTGTGCTTTTTGATTTGAAGGAATATTGATTTTTCGCACAAAATAAATATTTTAATCGACAAACAGTGCCGTTTCACAAAAAAACGAGAAATTTATTTAGCAATTTGCTCATACCATGTCTCTATCATGCTCCTGCGTTGTGCCATGATGAAATGTTTTTGTCAGGTCAAAGAAAAGTAAGGGAATTCCTGAAAATGGGCTTTTCAAAAGCTGGATATTCCAGACCAAGCTGACCCCCTTCACCAAGCGGTAATTAACAAAAAATGTCTGTCATTCCGGCGGATACTGACCCCCTATTTATAAATTTGACTTTTGTTTTCGGGAAGTTTGACAATATTACTGTTCTCTGTATGATCTCCTTGATCCGCAGATTCAGGGAGGATTATTTCTAAAAAAATAGATATAATTTCATGCAATAATTCAACTAATTTTGAGCTGCTTCAATTCATGAAGCAGATACTTGTTTTTTTCAAACAATTCGGAATGGATTCGGTAAGCATAGAATATCAAAAGGTCGTAGACCTGGATAAATGGTTTAAGGGGAGCAACAACAAACTTTTCAGGAATCTGCCCGGCTTTATTGTCAGCAGGTTAAAGAAAATGATCTGTGAGGAGGAGATGAATGCCCTGCATAATGACAATATTGATAAAGTGGGTATTGACTATGTAAATGCCATTTTGAATGATCTGGACATCACCATAAGGATGCATAATGAGAATGCACTTGAAGGTGCAGAGAAATGCATCTTTGCTGCCAATCATCCTCTGGGAGGAGTTGATGCATTGTCTTTTCTGCACTGCATTTATCAACTGAAAGGGAAAGTAGTTTCGCCGTCCAATCAGTTTTTTAATTATGATCCCAACTTAGCACCCCTTATTGTTGGGGTAAATGTTTTCGGGAATTCCAGCAGAGATCAGACCCGGATTATCAACCATACCTTTCAATCGGATGCGCAGATCATGATCTTTCCGGCAGGACTGGTATCCAGAAAAACAAACGGGGAGATCAAAGATCCTGAATGGCATAAGTCATTTGTAAGCAAAGCAATAGAGACCAAAAGGTATGTTGTGCCTACTTTTATTACGGGAGTAAATACACCCAAGTTTTACCGTATTTCAAGGATCCGGAAATTCTTCAGAATAAAAATGCCTGTGGAAGTACTTTGTCTGCCCCGCGAAATGCTAAATAAAAAAGGGAGCACCATTGATCTGATCTTCGGAGAACCCATAGCATACAACTATTTTGATGCTTCTAAAAGGCATCATGAATGGGCGCAGCATGTGCGGGCAATGGTTTATGATATGGGTAAGAGTTTTGAAGCATCACATTTACAAAACATCAATTGATGAAATATTATTTAAGAGAATTATTTTTTCGCAAATGGTACTCGTATATAAGTAAAGTTGACAGGAAATCGGAAATCCTGCTCATGAACTATGGTTATCATGATCCGGATCAACCCATTGACCTGTCCGACGAAGATGAGAAAAACAGGTTCTCCGTACAACTTTATCATCAACTGGTATCGAGGGTGGACGTATCGGGTAAAACTATTTGCGAGATTGGGTCAGGCAGAGGAGGAGGTCTGGCTTATATTCATAAAAGATTTAAACCTGCCAGTTCCATAGGGATAGACCTGAACCAAAAAGCAGTAAATTTCTGTAATACCTATTACCGGTTGCCGGGCATGAGATTCATTCAGGGTAATGCCCAGGCAATTCCTTTCGAGAATGAAACTCTTGATGCAGTTTTAAATGTAGAATCATCGCACAGATATGATAAATTCAGCATCTTTCTGGCTGAGGTTTACCGTGTCCTGAAAAAAGGGGGGTATTTGTTGCTGACAGATTTCCGGTATGATTATGAGATGCAGGCAATGAAGAAAGATATGGAGGTCTCTGGTTTTGAAATCTTACATTACGAAACAATTAATACCCAGGTAGTAAATGCCCTCAGAGAAGATGACGCTCGCAGGAAAGATTTGGTGCGACGGCTTGTCCCACGCCTGATGCGTAAAACAGCAAAAACTTTTGCAGGTGCTGTGGGCTCCCAAACTTTCAATAAATTTGCTGATAGCCGGTTCGTGTATTTTGTATATGTGCTGAGGAAGTAGATCTTCTGTTGAAGCGAATGAGACTGATCTAAAAACAAACGAACTTACGACCTCCATAAATGAAAAAAGAGCTACAATATTTCATTGTAACTCTTTCACTATCAGTCGGGGTGGCAAGGTTATTCGGCCTTTGGGCCTCATGAGCCTGCCTGACGGCAGTCAGGCTCGTCGCTTTAGGCTCCTCGGTTCGAACTTACGACCTCCTTAAATGTAAAAAGAGCTACAATATTTCATTGTAACTCTTTTACTATCAGTCGGGGTGGCAAGATTCCAATATTACTACT
>JAHYJP010000184.1 GCA_019429055.1 Bacteroidales bacterium | reverse complement strand
AGATGACCGTACTCAGAGTCCAGAGTTCTAAACTCTTCAACCGGCTTCTGTGGAAATTCAATTGAAAAGGTTCTTTCATGGATAGTTTTTGGAATGGAAAAATTTCCGTCGGGAATATTATAAAAATCGAAAGATTCAACGTATTTGTTTATAAATATATTATGATTTTGTCCTTCGTTTGCCATGACCAAAAGTCGGTATAAAGTGTTTCCTGCAAGGAAAATGTGGCACTCAAAGAACATATTTGAGGTATTATTTTTCCATTTGAATATTTTTCCCGGGTATCCTTTTTTTTCAGTCAGGGAAGAGGTGATTAAAGTTAACCCATCGAGCTCAAAAAACTCATTTTGCGTTGAATTCATAAAGTCTTCAACCATTGTCCATGCAGAGTCTGAATGGATATAACCTGATGGATAAGTGGTGACAGTTAATGAATAATAATTGTTTTCGTGGAGACTATCGGCAACACTGACTTCAAATAAAAAGCTTTTTAGCGTATCTTCATGGAACAGGAATACTTTTTCTGTTACTTCTGGTTCGTGATAAAATTTAATTTTAAAATTATGAGCATCATAATTATATTCTTTCCATTCATTTTGGAAACAACTTTCAAATGTCAGGAAGATCGGAATAATTATAATTAGAACTTTCAGTTTGTTCATTCAGTAAACTTGTTTATTGTTTGGTCATCCTTAGATTGCTGTTAAGGGATGGTCGTTTTTCCTGCGTTGGACGAGGATGAGATGTTCCTTTCACAGGAATGCAATGAATGAAAAAATTAAAACCATGCCTGTCAGCTGAGCTTCTTACCAGGTTGGATTAAGGGATGGGTAAGGTCAACGTCAAAAAAGTATCCTGCCACGAGTGGTCTTATGGTTACATTTTTGCTTTTACTTTAATTGAATATGAAGTCAAAATACCACCGGTCAGACCGCTTATTAATACGTCTCCGAAATTAAATCTGGTTATAACTTCACAATTTCCGTCTCCCGGAGTGTTCACACTGGTTCTCCCGATTGGTAAGATTCCCCAGAAGAGCCAGAACTGCTTACCTTTTGCATAGGTATATTCATTTCCCGGTGTTTCCCTGTATGCGCCAACGCTAGTCTTTGTCATCATACAGGATGATAACATTGATGAAATGGCTATGGTCATCAATGCAAGAATGAAACGCGATTTTAATTTTTTCATGCAATTAAATTTTAAATGTCCTATTCATTTTGTTTTTCGGAAATGCCCCGTTTATTAATGTGGGTTCAGGACTCCACTATTGTTGGTCTAATTTAGGATACTATTTTTAAATAACCTTCCTGAAATGAGATTATTTTCAAAATGAAATGAATTAATTCTACTTTGACACATTAGCGTATTCTTTTAAAAAGCAACTATTTATATCGTATTGTCGTCGTCTGTGTCGGTCATATATCAGTTTTAATACATCCATTTCTGTCATTTCTTTTGACATATTGAAGCACAGCCAATCTTTAATGTCACGTGCTGACAATAGTGGAAAATCCTTGAAACAAAACAACTTCTCCTTAAGCATAAAGCACATTGTCATTATGTTCAGTGCTACCTGATGGTACCATGCCAACCATTTACGTGTCTGGAACTGGTCCATTCCCAGGATGTGTTTTGCCTCCTTGATGCAATGTTCAATAAAAAACCTTTGGGCTTGCATATAAGCCAGAGCCTTTGGGGTGTACTGTTCCAGATTTGCATTGGTAAAGGAATACTTGATCTCCATTCCGGATTTGGTTTTCATCTTCCGGATAACCAACAGTCTCCTCTCAATCTGATTATCATTCCTGTTCCAGATAAACACCTCATTAAAATGGAATAAGCCTCGCAAAGTTCCCTTGGTCGTCTTTCGGATCTTAATCTCCTCCCAATCTTCCCCCTCAAGTCTTTCAATGTATTCACTCACCTTAATGCTTTGACCATCGACATTTAAACGCATAGGTGCGCGACCTCGATTACTTTTCCGCTCAGGAAGAACTAACTCCGGCTTTTCAAGATAAACACTCTGGTTACTTCTGATATCAAACATATACAGTAATCCTAACCGGTCTATTCTGTGGGCAAGCGTACAATCATTTCCATAGAAACCGTCTGCTCCGACATAATCAAATGAAGTACCGAGTTCCATCTGGTAAAGTACAATCTCATAAGCCAGATCAATCTTTGTCTTAAACTCTCGTTCCTGTTCAGGAATACCTGCTTTCTCACATCTTTGAGAATCATTACACCAATCTTTTGGCAAATATAATCTGGCATCAACCATTGATGCAAAATCCCCATTGCTCAGACAACCCATTACGGCTACCTGGCTGTTGGCCGTTTTTCCAACATTGCCACAGTATTGCCAGCCAACACCAACACTCTTGTCTCCTTTTTTCTCTACACCGCTCTCATCCAGGATTAATCCGGTTAGTTTCACCTTCCGCAATGAGTTGCTGGTTTGTATTGCCGCAATATCGATTGCATCCCGGTAGCTCCAGTTGGAGTCTGTAATGAAATGCTGCATCTGAAAATAATTGGGTTCCGCCAAATTATCGGTGATATGTTCTATGTTACACCTATGACTCACCAGAATCCCCTGGGTATAAAGCTGTGCCTTGTCAAAGAACTTCTTTGTCTTGTTACGGAATATCTCTTGATAATCAGAGAGATAATTCACTAACCTGCTCCGAGCCTCGGTTAGTGTTTTTCCATATTCTTTTGTATCTTTAACTTGTGTTGAACATACCTTAAAGGTACGAAAATCATGTTTTTCGATGCCCCTGAAAACCCAGTGTTTTCAGGGGTTTTATTAACAATTTGTTAATCTGTCAAAGTAGAATTATCTGGTATATGTAAAAATCGAGGTATGATGAATATTTCATATTTTTGTAATAGAAGAAAGTAATCAGGGTCATTTCAAATTTCCATGGTCACGAGGAGAACGGTCATAAAATCAATTCTGCATGCTCCGCTTGCAGGATTAATACCATATGTAAATTGCAATATATCAGGAAGTATGCCTAAACCTCACATTGATTTTGAACCTGGATATCTAAGTCTGCACAGGAGCGGTGAGTTGAAACAAAGGGGGGAGCAGTTATGGGCAATGATGGAAAACTGCGAGCTCTGTCCCCGTATGTGCAGGGTTAATAAATTGAAGGGTGAAAGAGGCTTTTGTAATGCAAACTACCGGCTTGAAATATCATCCTTTCATCCTCATTACGGTGAAGAGAAACCGCTGGTAGGTAAAGGGGGGTCGGGGACCATTTTCCTTACAAACTGCAGCCTGCGATGCGTTTTCTGTATTAACTGGGAGATAAGCCAGGGAGGAGAAGGAACAGAGAGGACAATTGATGAATTCGCAGAAATGATGCTAATTCTTCAGAAAAGAGGGTGTCCTAATATAAATTTTGTGACGCCATCTCATTATTCCCCGCATATCCTTCTTGCAGTCGACAGGGCTGCGACAAGGGGGCTGAAGGTACCCCTCGTTTATAATACATGCGGGTGGGAACGGGAAGAAATCCTGAGGATCCTGGATGGCATAGTTGATATCTATCTGCCAGATTTCAAATACTACGAGGGAGAGATGGCGTCGAAATACTCATCAGGAGCCTTGGCGTATCCCGAAGTAACAAAGAAAGCTTTACTTGAGATGCATCGCCAGGTGGGAGTTGGAAAACCGGCTGAAGACGGGCTGATGTACCGCGGCCTGATGATAAGGCACCTGGTTATGCCGAATGATGTCAGTGGGACAAAAAGTGTCATTGATTGGATTGCAGAAAACCTTCCTAAAGACACTTATCTTAATTTAATGTCGCAGTACCAGCCTGTATATAAGGCATTAGACTATCCGGAAATATCGCGAAGAATTACCAGAGAAGAATATATTACCGCTATTAACCATGCAAGGGAAGCTGGACTGACCAATCTGAATATTCAGGGTTATTACTGGTAATCGTTGGTTGCAGTAAGTTTATTCTTTCGTCCATATTCTTGTATTGAGATTCAGGTCTTCGACTATTTCAGTTCCTATAACATATATCATGATTTTATCAGAATTAGTTGTTTAATCCGGATTTATTTCTAAATCTGATTGGGGTAAAACAATAGTAGGATGTTTTTTCAAATATTGTATATGATCATGATATGCCTGATAATGTTAACCTCTTGGTTGGTTTTAACCGGATGGATGAGTAACTATTTACGAGAGCGTTAAAATAAAATGATTCTGTCTTAGAAGATGCAAAGTCTTAAAGACAGAATCTGTAAAATAAATGTGACAGGATTATTTTTTCAATACCGCCTTCCACACTTTATCCTCATCAAGCTTTTTTGTGCAGAAGAACCAATCGTAGCAATGCATTTCGCCCTTGCTTTCCATGCGTTCCTTTGCTGTGCCGCAGGATCCTGCCGTAGGAACAATGACATCATCTCCCGGACGCCAGTCAGCCGGTAAGGCTACGCCGAATTCATCGGCTGTTTTCAGTCCAATCAATACCCTGTAAAGTTCATCAAAATTGCGCCCCAGGCTCAAAGGGTAATAAATTATTGTTCGTATTATTCCTTTGGGATCAATAAAGAACACTGCCCGTACAGCTTTGGTACTGGCTTCGCCCGGCTGAATCATTCCATACTTGTTCGCAACTTCCATGGTAATATCTTCAATAAGCGGGAACATCACCTCGACATCCTTCATGCCTTTATACTCAATCTTTTCCTTGATGGTTCTTAACCAGGCAATATGGCTGTAAAGGCCGTCAACTGACAAGCCTACGAGTTTACAGTTAGCCTCGTTGAACTTTTTTTCCATGCTGGCAAAGGTCATAAATTCTGAGGTACATACAGGTGTAAAATCAGCCGGATGGCTGAAGAGAATGACCCAGCTTCCTTTGTAATCAGAAGGAAAGTTTATATCCCCCTGTGTAGTTACAGCTTTGAATTCCGGTGCCGGTTCGCCAATTCTTGGTAATGACATTACTGCTTTTTCTTGAATTTTTTCTTCCATAATTATTGATTTTAAATGCTCGTAAATAGATTATTCTGTTTGCCTGCCTGCAGCGATATTTTTGCTTCTTTCTATTGACTGCAGGGCAAGGTAATTATCTCCATATTTTTTCATATTGTCCATCTCGGTATCAAACTGATCAAAATGCCGTTCTTCATCCTGGACAAGCTGTTCGAACAGTGTTTTTGATACGGAGTCTGCATTTTTGGAGCACTCGTTTGCCCAGTTATTATAATCGTTGGCACTCGAAGTTTCCAATTCAGCAGCCATTTCTAACATGTTTTTAACATCATGAATCTTGGTTACATCTTTTGAGGCTTTCATTTCCACCTCTCCCTTTAAGAAGAGTATGCGTTCTGCAAGTTTTTCAATATGCATCATCTCTTCAATAGCGGTACGCCTGAAAAGGCTTGCAAGAAGATCATATCCCTGATCATCACAATGAAAATGAAAATACATATACTGATGGACAGCTGTCAATTCATCAGCAACGGCTCTGTTTAATAATTCAATGCTTTTTTCTTTCATGGTTTATTTATGGTTTAAAATTAAATTTAAGTCCTTTTGCAATGTTCATGGCCAATTCTTTATCGGCCTTATAGAAATGGGATAATTGCCTGTGAATGATATTATCTTTTTCAGGACCTGTTATTCCGCTCATTGCACCGATAATATTCGAAATGGTATTAGCTTTTTCCTTTTCGTTCATTACTTTTCGGAACAGGTCACCCGGCTGGGTAAAGTGATCATCATCTTTCTCATTGCGATCATAATAATCGGCAATATCAGAATCCAATTTCATCGAAGGTTCTTTATAATTTTTATCGGTTACAATGTTGTCAAAACTGTTCGGAAAATAATTTGGATTGTCGGCTCCGTTTCCTTCCACGTTCATAAAACCGTCTCTCTGGTAATTACTTACCGGGTGAACAGGGCGGTTTACAGGGATTTGTTCATAGTTTGCACCCAACCGGTACCTGTGCGCATCAGGATAAGCCAGAATTCGTCCCTGAAGCAGTTTGTCGGGAGATAAACCGAGTCCATCAACCACATGGGCCGGAGCAAAGGCAGACTGCTCCACGTCGGCATAATAGTTTAAAGGTATCTCATTGAGCTCCATGATCCCAACCTCAATCAGGGGATAATCACCATGAGGCCAGACCTTAGTAATGTCAAAAGGATTCCATCTGAATTTTTTTGCCTGTTCATCTGTCATCACCTGTATTTTCAGTGCCCATTTCGGGAAATCCTTTGCTTCAATAGCCTGCACAAGGTCACGCTGGGCATAATCGGGATCCTTCCCCTTTAATAATTCAGCTTCAGCATTATTAAAGGTTTTATTTCCCTGCAAAGTTTTGAAGTGGAACTTAACCCAGACTCTTTCATTTTTACCATTAATCATGGAAAATGTGTGACTTCCATAACCATTCATGAACCTGTAACCATCAGGCGTTCCTCTGTCACTGAAGAGGATCATTACCTGGTGGAGGCTTTCCGGATTCAAACTCCAGAAATCCCACATCATGGTTGGACTCTTAAGATTGGTTTTTGGATCCCTTTTTTGTGTGTGTATAAAATCAGGAAATTTTTTTGGGTCTTTAATAAAGAATACAGGTGTATTGTTACCAACCAGGTCCCAGTTCCCATCTTCTGTATAAAACTTCACTGCAAATCCCCTGGGATCTCTTTCTGTATCTGCACTTCCTTTTTCACCACCAACTGTTGAAAAACGAACGAATACACGACATGTATTACCCACTTTACTGAACAATTTGGCTTTGGTGTATTGTGTAATATCATGGGTGACCTTAAAAGTGCCAAATGCTCCGGTGCCTTTGGCATGTACCACCCTTTCCGGGATGCGTTCGCGGTTGAAGTGAGCCAGTTTCTCATGCAGGTAATAATCCTGCAATAAAATCGGGCCCCTTGGTCCGGCGGTCATACTGTCTTCATTCTCAAAGTATGGCCTGCCTGATGCAGTAGTTAACTTTTTCTTCTTGTTCATAGATTATAAATTATTTACATTGGTTAATAATTATTGAACTATCTACCTCATTGCATATCCTTAAATTTTCCTTTAATATGAAGCTTTATTTCTTCTATCTCAAAGCCTGCTATACCCTTTTTAATAAAATATTCATTCAACATATCGTCCAGATCCTCATCAATAAAATCTTCTATCCTGTCTGACTCCGAACAGTACAGATGGTGGTGATTCTCTAACTTTCCATCGTACCTCATAATGTCCTTCTCAGTTTTTACCCGATGAATCAGCTGATTTTCCACAAGAACGTCCAATACTTTGTAAACGGTTCCTATAGCAATGTTTGGATAGGTTTTTTTAATATACTCGATAATCTTTTCTACAGACGGATGACTATCAAGAGTGTAAAGTGCTTCGAGGACAGCAATCCGCTGGGGAGTAACTTTAAGGCGTTTATCTTTAAGTCTTTCAATTATTTGATTACCGGATACTTTCATTATAATAATATTTAAAAGAGAATAATTCTCATTAAAGAGAGATCGAAATTAAAGAAAAGCACAAAGATTTCCAAACAGATGTTTATGTTTTAAATCATAAGCAGATCAACCCGGTAAAAATTTATAATCATCAGAAATTTCAACCTTAAACTTACATGT
>JAHYJP010000377.1 GCA_019429055.1 Bacteroidales bacterium | reverse complement strand
TCCAGGATCACGTCGGCTTTTCGGTCGCGGTCGGGATCGCCGAAAACCACCCGCACATTTCCCAGGTGATCGGTCAGGAAATACTCGAAAGCATATGCCTGCTCTCCTTCTGCGGGAATGGCTCTCCCGCCGGGAGTCAGCAGGTAAACCAGCACCCCGTCATGATAAACCAGGTTTGCACAGTAATCGATCGAAACAGTCATTTGCCCGTCAGTAATGGTTTCTCTCAACTTAACGCCATCGTGCTGCCGCTATGCCCTGTGCGTTGGGTAAAAGGATCGCGCATGCGGTCCTGGTTATTTATAGCATAGGACATAGCGGCATGTTACCGGCCGTAAATTCTTATCTGGAAACGTGATAATCATTTATTAATAGGTCAGCTGAGAGATTTAATCTATTTGTAAGTTTCCGTATCATCTCAACCGTTAACTTACGTTTTCTGTTTAAGACCTCAGAGACCCTACTTTTCCCACCCATCTCATTAGCTAAATCAATTTGTTTCAATTGCAGCTCTTCCATCCTTATCTTGATGGCTTCAATTGGGTCCGGTGCTTCAACTGGATGATGTTTTTTCTCATATTCGTCTACCAGCAATGCTAAAATATCCGCTTCATCACTCTCAGGTGCACCAGCAGGGGCATCAAATATTACATCGAGACGTTTTAATGCTTTCTGATAATCGCTTTCTGTTTTTATGGGTTTTATTGTCATAATCAATGTATTATACTGTGTTAGCATCAATGGTATCATATTCGCTATGAGTACCAATAAATTTTATAAAAATCCATTGTTTCTCGAAGTTGAATTTTGCCACAAGACGATATGCATTCCCTTTTATATTAAAAACGATTCTGTTATTCTTCAGAATACTGGCATGAACAAATGTTTGCTTCACTTCTGATGGATTATTCCATTTTGAACTTAGGACTGTATCATACCACGTTTTCAAATATTGCTCACTGTCAGGATGTGTCTCCCAAAACATTCTCAATGTGCTCTTTGAAAATACTCTTTCCATTCAGTCAACTTCGATGCAAATATACGAAATAGTTCTCGTTTTGGGAACATTTATTTTTATGGCCGGTAACGGCAGTATAAAGATACATTGAATATCAAGAACCCGACTAATACAAAACCACGATAAAATAAATTAGTGGTTTTCTGCTATGTGCTTATTCTTGTTTCCGCTGTTTTTTCTTTCACAAATATTTCGTAAAATTGCATCGCGAAATATTGATAATTCATAATATGTCTGACGTG
>JAHYJP010000183.1 GCA_019429055.1 Bacteroidales bacterium | reverse complement strand
TTTCCCGTCATACAAAACAAACAGCCCATCTTACAACCCACCTGTGATGATACACAAAGGGTATTGCGGTTTCGCTCCGGAATAAAGGCTGCTTCAATAAACTTACCCGTATGCGATCGATAAAGATATTTTTTTGTGCCATCAACCGATGTTTGCACTTTTACCGGTTCGGATAATCCAAAAGAATACTTCTCCATCAGTTTCTGCCGATGGGTTTTAGAAATATTACTCATATCTTCAATGCTGCCGATCTCCTTTTTGTACATCCAATCGGCAATCTGGGCTGCAGTAAAACGGGGCATTCCCAGCTCTTTTACAATTTCTTCAAGTTGGGGCAGGGTTTTACCGAAAAGGGCTTCTTTTTGTAGTTTTATTTGCATGGGTATTAAAAATTTCAGGATCAGAAAAATATTTCGGCCATGATATTGTTGAAAGGTACCCCTTTTTCAATGAGCAGGTCTCTGACATCAACCACCATCTCGGCGCTTCCACAAAGATAATAAGTAATACCGGTATCGGGATTTTCAATTGTGTTCAGATAGTCAGTTACCCTGCCGTTAAAACAATCCGGCAATATTTCTCTGCTACAGCATGGCTGATAATTTTTGCCCATCTGCAGGCTGAAATGCTCTGAGAAATATAGCCCATCCTTTGTGCGGTTTCCCTGAATAAGAATTTTGTTCTGAAACTGCCCTGAAAAAAACATGGAAGCAAAAGGTGCAATACCGGTACCGGTGGCAATCCATACAGCTTTTTCTTCCCTGCAGATGAAATTTCCGAACGGTTTTGTTATATAAATGGTATCACCGGGTTTTGCCTGTGCCAGTTGCGGAGTAAGCATACCATTGGGTTTTATCGTATACAATATCCATACTTCATCCTGATTTTCACCACTGGCGATGCTGTAAAGACGGGGTTCTTCCCCTTTAGAAAGGGTGATGCCAATTACCTGGCCTGCAGTAAAATCAAAATCACGCGGGAAACTCAGCAGAAAAGCTCCGGGGGCAATTTCCTTATTGGCAGTTACATTTACCGGAAATATCTCTTTCATGTATCATTTCATTTTATTATCTAACTGAAACTTTCTTCAATTAAAAAAGTTTACGCAAATTATACTTTTTCCGGGTCAATGACAATGATTATTTTTACAAAAAAAACATATGACCTTAAGCGTATTTTCAGATGAGTACTTTATGGGCGAAGCTTTAAAGGAAGCCCATAAGGCAAAAGATGCCGATGAGGTGCCCATCGGGGCAGTAATCGTTTGCCGCAACCAGATCATAGCACGGGGCCATAATCTTACCGAAAGGCTCAATGATGTTACCGCACACGCCGAAATGCAGGCATTTACAGCAGCTTCTGAATTTTTAGGAGGAAAATACCTGAAGGATTGCACCCTTTACGTTACCCTTGAACCCTGTGTTATGTGCGCCGGTGCGAGCCAGTGGACACAGATAGCAAAAATTGTTATGGGTGCTATGGATGAGAAAAGGGGATTCACCAAATATTCTCATGAAATTCTACATCCAAAAACCAGAATTATTACCGGCATCAGGGAAGAAGAGTGCGCAGCTTTGCTGACGGAGTTTTTCAGGAAAAAGAGATGATCTGTCAAGGGATTGCATCCCTGAATCAACAGAAACTGAAATGAAAACAAAACCTAATGAATCTCTTTCAAATGGCAGAGATTCACTCAGGCAAGGGATGCCATCCCAAAATCACTTTCTTACTTACTTTCTCACTTTCTTACTTTCTTTCCTTCACTTACTCATGTATTTCTCCCTAACCCTGCTGTACTCCGGTATATTCCTGTGATGCCATTTTCCCAGTACCACTCCGTCTTTTAAAAGAACAAGTCCGGGATTAGACCGGATGATGGTTTTCAGGGCAATTTCATCAGACTGATAAAACGGATACGCCGCCTGAACTTCATGCCTGAAAGTATCAATATTGCTGAAAGAACTGCCGGTTAATGCAATCAGCGATATTCCTTCAGCTTCGGCATGGGTAGCAAAATCATTGATGCGTCTTTCGAAGGCTCGTTTGTTCGTGCGATTTACATCGTAAGCAATTATCAGGAACTGGTAACCGGGGTGCCCCACGTAGGATTCGGTATAGTCGTCGCCATATTCATCCTGAATGACAAAGTTATTGATAGCCGGATCCTGGTATTCCTGAATGACAACTCTTCGCTGATCAACAAAACTCCAGTTTTCCATAAATTCCGGATCGTTCCATGGCAGCTCAGATGGAGCAAATTCCTGCCGCTCGCCTGTTTCATTATTTTGATAAATGAGATAGGTATCTGCAATTTCAGGTGTAGGAATAACCAGCTCGTTAACGTTATTGCCCACTTTCCACGGGCGAAAATCGATGATGGGAAGATTTCTGAGACAATAAACCGAAAGCCAGATGATAAACAAAGCTACAAAGCCGGCGATGTACCAGTCTTTGGTTTCTGACCATAATGGTTTTATCTTATTGCGATGTATGAAGATAAAGATCGCGGCAGCCAGAATGAAGATGTTTTTATAAAATGTAGCCCAGTTACTGATAATCAATGCATCGCCAAAGCAGCCACAATCGGAAACGGGTTCATATATGGCACTGTATAAGGTAAGGGGCGTAAAAAATGCCATAAACAGCAAACCACCCCATGCACTCCAGCGCATTTTAATACCCAGTAAAACAGTAACCCCGATCACAAATTCCAGCCCGCTCATCAGAATTGCAAGCGGAAGGGCTGTTGGGAAAAGCCATTCAGCATTGAATGCCAGAAAATAATCCTGAAATTTATACACCGAACCCAGCGGATCAATGGCTTTAACAAAACCAGAAAAAATAAAAACTGCTCCGAAAAGCAGACGCGATATCCACAATAAAATGATCGTAAACAATGATTTTTGCATGATTGCCTGTATTTTACTTTTTATATTTTTTTGCCATATTTATCTCAACCGTTAAGATGCAATAGGGTTCAAACTTCACTCAATATCCGGTTCTCCAGTGTTTTCCTGGTAGGTACCTTACCGCTTATTACAATCTTATCGTTTATCATCAATGCCGGGGTAAATAAAACACCGTGGTTGATCATTTCATTTATATCGGTTACTTTGCGCACAGTGGCAACAATTTTTTTGTCATTAACAATTTCCTGACAGTTATTCACCAGATCCTCACACTTTTTACAACCACTGCCAAAAACAATAATCTCCATAATTTTTTTCAATTAAAGCACGAATTTACATAAAAAGCATTAACAGGCATTCCTTATTCTTATGGTTTAATTTAGATTCCGGAAAAAATGAAACTAAAAAAATGTGCTGTACCTTTATTCAAAGAAAGTACAGCACAATTTCTTCTTCCAGGAAAAAACTGATTAAAGAGTTTTTCCGGGTTTTCAGATAAATTTTTATGGGGATATCCGGTCAAAGATTTGAATCAGGGATCTGTTTTACCTGACCCTGGGAGCAGCTCCTTTGTTAATATTTGCGCCAAAAGGCTCTTCAGCTTTCGGGTCAACTACTTCTCCCAGTATTCTGAAGACTTTCATCCCTGCCGGGTCATTGGACATTACACTTACCGTGCGGCTTACCTTTTGTGGGCGCGGAGCAAATCTGCACTCAGCCTCAATCATCCCTTTTTCACCGGGCATGATCGGCTCTTTGGTCCAGTCATTTATACGTGTGCCGCAACAACCCCTTACATATGAAAGAACCAAAGGTTCATCGCCCTCATTTTCAAACTCGATCTTAATCTTCATGGGCTCCAGTTCGTTGGTTACAAGAGTACCCAATTGCTCTGACTCCTTTTCAAATTTCAGCTTAGCTCCTTTTTTTTCCTGTGCAAGAACACTGTTACATGAAAGCGCTATGATAAAAAATGTAACAAGAACAAAAATTGACGATTTACGCATAATAAAGTATTTTTTTTGGTGTGGAATTCTGTTTTTAAGCAACCTGAATTTATTTTTTCAGGATATAAAGGTATAGAGATTAGTCGGATTATTTACGAAGCAAAACACTTAAAAACTTTTGCGCAAATTACGGTATTAAATACTGCAAAAAAAGGAAGCTGTCTCAAAAGTCAGTTTTGATTTGGACACTGAGCTTGTCGAAGTGGGTATCTGGCTAATAATCAGATGTCGTTTCGACAGGTGTTACAATGAGTTTATCGAATTGCTCAACGACCAACCGGCAGTTATGAGACAGCCTCCTGGTAAAATTATGTTTGCACTTGCAGATTACTGATAATGCACGTTCTGAACGAGATTGGGGTTAACATCCATTTCCCTTTGCGGAATCGGTAATACCAGGCGTGGGCTGTCCCATGGCAAAACAGTTTCTGCTTCAGGGCCTTCGGGAATGGTTACACTTCTTCTGAAGCGACGTGTATCATCAAGAAGTCTTCCTTCGAAGCACATTTCGCGGTATCGTTCTTCCCAGATCAGGTCAAGTGTAAGGTTATCCCAGGCCACAAGACCGGCTCTTTCGCGGATAGCGTTGATATCGGCCAGAGGTGCAGCACCAATGGATGTTCCGTTTCTGAAGTTGGCTTCACCCCGTGTGAGGATCATCTCTGCCAGACGGATAACATTAATATTGGCATCAAACTTTCCCCATTTGCTGCTCATAAGGTTATTCGGGCGGGTACCTATTCCGATGTAATACATGCCTGGTACATCAGCAATAACCCTGATATCAGGATCTTCAGTGATGGTAGCCCGAAGATCACCTTCTTCGAACACATTCATGTGCATTTCCTGAATGTGAATATCACTTCTGCCATATCCTTCAAGGCTGGCAAAGAAAGTACCGATACCATCATTGGCCTGCCCGGCATTACTTGTAGCATTCTGAATGATCATAAACACATCCTCTGATGTATAACCATCGTTGTTAAAAGCAGCACGGGGGGTGGAGTGCAATGCATCATATCCGCCGAAGTTACTGATCACAAAATTGGCTTCATTGGCTGCGGCTTCCCAGTTTTCCATGGCCATATGCACCCTGGCCAGAAATGCAGCGGCGTTAGATGCTGTGGCACGGCCATTATTTTCACCGAATTTTGTAAAACCTGAAAGGAGTTGCTTTGCGCTATTAAGATCATTTAGAATAGCCTGGTAAACATTGGCAACGGTTTCCCGTGCCGGATAATCATCATCGGTAATACCTGCCGTGGGTCTCAGAATCAGAGGCACACCCGGGTGGCTGTTGGGATTACCTGCCACGTAAGGGGCAGCATAAAAACGAACCAGTTCGTAATAAACGATACCACGAATAAACCTGGCTTCGCCTTCTACCCTGGCACGGTTGGCTTCATTTACCACTTCAAGGTTGTTGAGAACATTGTTTACCATATCAATGATCCAGTATGAACGAATCCATTTGCCGGTAATAAAGCCATCGTTGGGGTCCATGTTTTTGGTATTCATTTGTTCATACTGTATAAAAGTACCTCTCCACCGTACCTGGCCTGAATTGGCAACCAGATCGCTATGGAAAATGTTAGTGCCTGCATATAACTGTGGTCCTCCTAAAAGAGCATATGCGCCGTGTAACGCATTAATTACTCCTTCATGGTCTCCATATACTGCATCATCACTTACTGCAAGCTGGGGTTCAATGTCCAGAAATTTCTCACAGGAAGTAAACATGACAGCCAGAAAGAGAAAACCTGTAAAAGCTGATATAATTTTTGTCTTCATATTTTTCATTTTTAAAATTTTAAAAATCATTACCGGTTTATGTGATTAAATATTAACATTTAAACCAAAAGTAATGGTCCTTGGCTGTGGGGCAGTATAGAAGTCCCATCCCTGCTGAATATTGCTGGTTTGGGTTGTAACACCGGTATTGGGAGAGTTAGCCTCTGGGTCCCAGCCGGGATAGTCAGTAAATGTGAGCAGGTTATAGCCTCTTACATAAACCCTGACGCTTTGCAGATTGGCACGCTCAACAATTCTCCTGGGAAGTGTGTAACCGAAGGTAACATCCTTCAAACGCACATAGGATCCGTCGAAGATCTGAATGCTTGAAACTCCGTAACCATTGGACTGAAACAGCCTGGGTTCTGGGTAAAGCGCATCGTCGCCCGGTTCTTTCCAGAAGTTTTCATAATAATGAACAGTCTGATTATCTTCCCATCTCAAACCGGAAGCATACCATTGTGCACCATGATTATAAACATCATGCCCCCATACAAACTGGAACATAACGTTCAGGTCGAAACCTCTGTAAGAGAAAGAATTGGTGAAACCACCCCAGAAATCGGGGTTGGGGTCACCAACAATACGGTTGGCTGCTGCAGCAATGTTATTGGTAAGCTCATCCGGGTTATCTCCTTCATAATCTTCACCATGGAGATAAAACTGGGCATCTCCGTTTTCAGGATTAACGCCTGCATACTCCTTGGTATAGAAAACACCCATAGGTTGGCCTTCCATAACTCTCCAGATACCAACCGATATAATTTCTCCATCGAGATTGGTAACCTTGTTTTTGTTGAAAGAGATATTGAAGTTGGTATTCCATTTAAATGCTCCATCAACATTTACAGTATTGAGCAGAAATTCCCATCCTTTGTTTTCAAGGTTACCAATATTCTTGTAAACTGATGTAAACCCTGTGCTGGCAGGAATCTGCGTATTCAGCAGCAGGTCTTCGGTTTCCTTGATGTAATAATCAATTTCACCTGAGAGACGGTTGTTGAAGAAGCCGAAGTCAATACCGAAGTTGGTTTGAGTGGTAGTTTCCCATTTCAGGTCGGGGCTTGGAATGCTTGATGAGATCAAGCCGGCCAGACCGGCGTAGTTACTTCCAAGATACAAGCCTCTGGATGCAAAGTTGTCAATTTCGGAGTTACCTGTAAGACCCCAGCTCACTCTTGGCTTCAGGAAGCTGATGGTGCGGTTATCGATAAGAAAATCTTCGTTGGTTACTACCCAGCCCACAGATGCTGCGGGGAAGAAACCGTAACGGTTATCTCGACCGAACCTTGATGATCCGTCAGAACGGCCACTGATTGTAAAGAGATACCGATCGAGATATTTCATATTGGCACGTGCAAAAAATGATGTGTAACGGAACCCGGTACCACTGGCACTGGCAAAGGAAATTTCAGCAGCACTGGCAACCCTTTTGAATTCATCGCTGGGGAATCCTGTTCCTGCCATCGAAGCAAACTCAATATCGGTTTGCTGGAGACTGCTACCCACAACCATGTTCAGATCGAAGTCATTTCCAATTATGGTGTTGTATGTGAAATAGTTTTCCAGGTTATACACCATGGATTTCACGTTTCTTTCAAATCCGTACCCATCAGGACCACCGTCATTGGTCAAACGGCCGTTATATTGAACTTCCTGTTGGTGCAAAATATCAAGACCGGCTTCCGATCTGAAGGTAAGGCCCGGGAGCAGATCAAAGTTAACAAAGATATTTCCGAAGTTTCTGAATACTTCTGTGTCAAAGCTGCTATATTTACGAACCACCAGACCATTTTCATAGGCAGTTTGCCTGTTAAGCTCTCCTGTGATCGGGTTGTATGCCGGATCCAGAGATGGAAGAGCAATCATTTGTAAGGGTGATGCAAATGCACGGTCATGTGCCACCCTGAAGTTACGTGAGCGCAACAGATTCATATTCATACCAAAGGAAATGAAGTCATTGGCTTTTTGATCCAGGTTCAGTCGCCCGCTGATACGACCAAACTCGTTACCGTTAACAATAGCAACCT
>JAHYJP010000182.1 GCA_019429055.1 Bacteroidales bacterium | reverse complement strand
TCGGGACCGGATCAGCATCAGTTACATGACAATTGTCAACCCCTTCTAAATTAGACTTAATATCTCCGACATCCGTAGCAACGATGGGTGCATTACATGCCATCGCCTCCTTGATTGCATTGGGGCTTCCCTCCCAGTGGCTGGTCATCAGCACAACATCCGCTGCATTGTAATAAAGTGGCATCCGGCAATTGGGGACATTTTCAAGCGAATGTATATGAACATCCGGATCATCAAGCATTTTGACTGACTTCTCAGCCAACCCAAAATTCTTTACTTCCCGCTCCTTGTTTGCCGGAAAAAGAATATGTTTTTTGTCGTGTTCCCATTCCAATTTTGCAAGTGCTTCAGTTTTCATCATTGGTTTAAATAGATCCGTATTGACTCCATTCGGGATCACCAATGCTCCGGGCAACCGAAGTTTTTCTTTCATCTCCTGCGACTTCACAATGTTAGCATTCCACCACCGCTTTGATAAAAGCCTGATAAGTCTAAGTATTGCGCCCGAAGCATATACATCGCTTCCCATCAGCGAAACCACCAGCGGCCGTTTAAGTGTCAGTGAGGCGGTAATGGCTGACAATGAATAATGAGCATGTACCAGATCATAGTTCCCAATGATGATTTTTCGCCTTAAGGGAAGCACATTCTTCAGGTATCCAAACAACCCTTTCCCCCTGATTGTGAAAAATTCCAGGTCAATACCGGCTCGTTTGAGCGATTCTCCCTGGTTTTTAATGATGGGATTTATTTGATGAATATTCCCGCTTGAAATAAAGAGGACTTTCATCTGTTCTTTAGAAACGCCAGGATGCTTTCTGTATAAATTGATTCCTGAGTATATCCATTTTGCTTCGCCAACCAGTTTCCCTGCTCATTCACAAAATACTCTTTTGAATAGAGAATGCCGGCAGTTCCAAAATAGATGAACTGGAACTCCAGCAAATAGAAATTTTTACCATCAAAGGCAACATCCAGTGATGCATGAGGAACTGGAAATAATTCAAATGCATGTTTTGCATAATCAAGTAACCCATCAGGTATCATGGCCTCTGATCCATAAAAATAGTTTTCATACCCGCCTCCACTTGCTTTAAATTTTCTGTATTTGAAAATGGGCCGGTAAAACACATAGTACTTGTCACCAAATGCATAAACTTTCCAATCGTTGACCAGGTTTGGAATAAATTGCTGAACAATGAATTTATTCCTGTAGAGCGATTCCGGTGTATAGTTTTTATGTTTTTTTGATCTGATACGATCCCTGATGTCTGTTTTGAAATGGGGTGTATGGCTTAATTTTTTAGCATAGTTGAACAGCTCTTTTTCATCCTTTGCCAGATATACACCTTTTCCCATTGCTCCTGCCGAACTTTTAATCACGACCGGATAGGTAAACTCCTGCTTGCGTGATAGCATCTCCTCCATAGATCCAAAGCTCCACCCGTTCAAGGTGATTTTATCCTGCTTATTAAAGTGTGTTCGCATCAGTTCCATGAAGGATTTGTTGTTATTGGCGCGAAGAAAGTGATATTCCGGAATCAGATAAGCGCCCCTGAGTTTGAGGTGCAAAACAACATCTTCAATATATGCTTTATAATGGAAACCAATGTCTTCTGAGGAGGTATATATGACGGGAATGTCTTTTACATTTCCAATCAGAAACGTATCTGCCATGGGCACAAATTCCAGATCATACCCATGCTCTCTGAAGAGGGTTTTAAGTTCAGTCTGGTTTAACCCACTCCGGTAAGGTGTAGCCCTGTATTTTGATCCAAAAAAACCCTTGTAATCGGTCAGTGCAAATATCTTATTCATATAATGATTGAATGTTAATTTTGGATTTTCTTTATTGCCAATAGCCCGGACACAGCATTTGCCAATCTTTTTTTATCAAGAGATGAATACTGATCATATAAATCAGGGTTCAAAGCTTGGGGCAGAATTAAATCTTGATCAGGAAGTCCTGGATGGCTTTCTTTCAATTCATCAATAATGATTTCTCTGAACCACAGGTCGTAATGATGAGGTCTGGGAAATTTGTTTTTATTCAGTTTAAAAAGATGACTTTTAATATAACCGGCTGCGGCTATCGGAAGACGATATGGATTGCACAAATCATTTATTTTATACAACCTGTCAAGTTTCGTTTCACCCAATTCAGGACTGAGGTATTTGACCATTCTAGCGTAAAATGATTTATATCCAAAATTTTGCAATGGATTTTGATGAAAAGGCTTTTTTCTTAAAAAACTGATGTCAGCGTATAGGAGGGATCTGATATAATCAGCATTCATAAAAGGAATAACCAGATTGCTGTGGTGCTTAAAGACTTTGTTGATGGCACCAAAGAATTTGATATATTTTTCATTGATCAAAAATCGCAGTAGGTTCATATTCTGATGCTCGTGCAGATAAGTCGAAAGCGTATCTATGTACCCGTCAGTTAATTTTGCTAAGTGCTCTTGATTCAGAATCCCCATAAGCTCTGTTTCTGCTTCAAATGCAATTTTAAGTTCATCTTTACTATAAGAAGTGATCAATTTGGCTGCAAACGCTGTAAAGGTCACCTGCGAACCAATGGACTGCCCTGCCATCAATTCTCCTCCCATAAATCCCACGATGACATTGGATGGTTTTGATTGCTCTTTGATAAAACTGTACTGAACGATGTCGAGCATCGTTGGATTGTCGAGGTTGGCATCAATGAATGCACCAACTATCTCGGGCAATCTTTTCAGATAGCTGTCATCCAGAAAGTAGTTTTTATGTTCTTTGGTGTATTTGTTAATGAAGGATTTGGGCGTTTCCATCTCGATGTTTCCCTCCTGACCAAAGGTAAACGATGAGAAGTTCAATTCCAACCTGTTACAGGCTGCCAGTAAAGCTCTGGAATCAAAACCACCGGTCATGGTAAGCCAGATGTCATGTTCCCTGCTGATCCCTTGTGCCAGGTTATCAACCAGTATATCACCCAGTTCGGCAGGTTTTAAAGATCTCGATTCTGTTGAGAATACAAAGTTTTCGGCAAAATTGTATTTTACATTCATCGCAAAACCTTCAGGGCCGGCCACCAGCTCCGTTCCCCCCTTCAGGCGTTTGATATCACTGATCAGGGTGCGGTCTAACAGCGTGTAGTTGAAAAGCACCAAGTCCAGGAGCGCATAGTCATCCACTTTTTTATCGGATATATCAAGTAAATGTTTAAAGTCGGAGGAGACATAAATTTCCTTCCCTTTTTGCAAGGAAAAAATATGATAATATCCAAAGATATCGGTAAACAGCGTAATTGAATTTTCTCTTTTATTAATGAACAGCAAATACCCATTGGTCAGCTTTTCGATGTGTTTCAATACACGGGAAAGTTGGTGCTCAGCTTGAACCAGATTTGCAAAAGCTACGTTTACATCGCCAAGTAAGCAATAATCAACATTTTCACTGACCAGTTCTCTCTCCTTAATCGAACTGTTTAGGTTATAACTCAGAAAATAATTACCGGTTGTTATTGATTTCCAGCTATTGTTGGGTTTTACTGGACCCAGAATGAATTCCATAATTTTCTTGAGATATTTTAAAAATTAACCTTGAATTTTCTCGTAAACCAGTTCTTTTTCACGGGGAAAAAAGGTGAAGAAGCCATACCAGAAAATGGTATCCGACATCAATTGGTATCCAATACGCATAAAATAATAGAATATCTTACTTGTCTCACTGGTTGCGGCTTTCATCGTGTTCATCAATGACTTAATGATCACCATAAGCAAATAGAACGATATAAAAAATTTGAAAGCAGTAATGCTGAATAAAAGAGATATGACAGAGATCAATAATATAATGGCAGTATATTGCCTTCTTGCTGTGTGTTTTAGCTTTTCAATGTTCATGATGTGATCACGTACTGTCACCGCAGGGAACTTTAAGTAATCAGAAAACATGATTTTCCACATTCTGTTTTCGTTCCTATAATCTATCGTATGGTGCAACCCCATCAGATAAGGTACGCGGATAAAATAAATACCCTGTCCTGACAACCTCAGCGCAAGATCAAGGTCCTGGTTTTTTCTGTATTTTGTTTTCATACCATTGACCAGTTCCCAGGCTGCTCTTTTCATGAGAAAAATACCGCCATTGACGGCTCGTTTAATTTCTTTATCTGGAATACTCCCTTTGACACCTTCTATTGCCCTATTTATAAACTTCCAGGATACATCATAATACATATGCTCAATATAACCGGCAAGACAATCGTGTTTGAGTCTCTTTTGGTCTGGTGAAATTACATTGCCTATAAAATCGGGTTGCAGCTCAACATCACCGTCAATAAAAAATAGAATATTGCCTTTTGATTCTTTGGCGCCTATGTTGCGGGCTATGGCGGCATTGTATTCGCCGGTGATTTCATAAATGGAGATGTCAGTGAATTTTTTTGCACGGTCTATGCTGTCATCTGTTGATTTGGAATCAACGTAAATGATCTCAAAATCATTGATTTTATTGAATTCAATTGTTTTGTAAATGCTTTCCAGGCAAAGAGATAATTTCCATCCCTCGTTCCGGCCAATAACGATAAATGATATCATTGATTCAATTCATTTTTAAAAAACACATAAAACCTAAGATTAACCCTGAATTAAAATCTGTTCCGGGCAATTTCCTTTTTATGATGCGCAGTATAAATCAGACAACATTTCGTTTACCTCCTTTTATAATCCTGAAAGGATTCAATATGAATAGCCTCGCACGAAGTGCGGGGTAAGAGTGGTAAACGTAAAATTCAACCCTGAAAGGGTTCAATAAAAATGTCATTATATCGCAATGAGAAATATTTAGTGTGATTCATTGAACCCCAGCCGGGGTTCTGATGGCGTTTTTTCCAATAGCCATAGGTTTCACCTATGGCTATTCACATTTAACCACTTCGTGGTTTAGCATAACTCGTTACAAAGTTCAATGCAGTTTGAATGTTGAATTCATCACTCCGGCTCAGGTAATCCAGAAACATCTTAAACCCTTCCATAATCTCCGGCTCTGCATGAAGTACCCACGGATGAAAGCCAACCCCCGCCACATCGCCATTGCGCATTTTACCGGTTAAGCCTTTGTAATAATCAAAAACCTCCCCCGCTTTGCGTTTTTTTATATACATCTGCCAGTCATCCCCAATGGTCTGCAACCTCACGATCCTCTTTCCACCATCACTTTTTACCGAATAGGGCTTTGCGATGCCTTTACCCGGCACCCTCAATACATCGTAAGCGTAATCAAACTTCCCCAACTGCCGCAACATGGAAATACTCCACAACCCATTCGGTGAATGAAAACCCTTCACCTTCGAAAACCCTTCTGTTACCTTTTCAAAATTCTCAAAATCCTCCTGCATCACACCCGCAGCATGTTTATACGGCGCTATATGCCCGTAAGTATGCGACCCTACCTCATGCCCCCGACTCAGAATAGCCCGGATAGATTCCGGATACGCTTCAAATATCTTCCCCACAGTAAACCATGTGGTTTGAATCCCATAGCCATTCAAAGTATCAAGTATCTCCTCAACGTCCGTGTCCTGAATGCTGGTTTCATGCCCTCCAAACTCCCGTTCGTAATCAAAGTAGACAAACAGGTTTTTCCGGTTTTCAAGCGATGTAGGCAGAATGAAGTCACTCCTGCCATCTAATAGGTTTGCATACTGATAATACAGCTTGCTTTTGATCTTCCTGGTGAGGCTCATCACTTACTTTTTATAGAGCATATATTGAAACAAATTTCCTCTCAACGGTTTCAGCACTTTCCCATAGACCGGCATCATCTGAACATGATCACCCCCGAAACCGTATTTAAACCGCCACATATCGAACCGGGGATGGCCGGGAACCGGTACTGGTCCAGGACAGCCGGCCATGTCGTAAGTTTTTAATCCAAGGCCTTTCAGATATTGAATGATCACCCATTGCATATAATGACCAGAAGAAGGACAGCCCTCCAAATTTTTGTAGCCCTCATTGAGCGCGCCATGATAATAGTAACCAATACCGTAATTGGTTGCGAGTGCAATGTTGATCAAATGCCCCTTATATTTAAGAAAAAACAAACATGCTCCGGCATCCAGAAAAGCTTTTACTTTTTCCCGAAATCTTTCTTTAGAAAGCATATTAAATCCTTTCCGTTTGCCAAGTTTTTGATATAACTCCCAGAAAATCATGAACTTCTCTTCCTCATAGGTCAGATGATACTCTACATCCAGTCCTGCTGAGGCGGCACTCCTAATTTTACGCCTGGTTTGGGGCTGCATACCCATAAGCAGTTGATTCTCTGAGTGGGTCATGTCAATCCAGTAAGTGTGACGACCCTTTTCAATCTCCTGAAGTCCTGGCCTTTTAAATACTTCATCGAAAACCGCCTGGTAACCTGAATTTTCTCCGGCAATGGTATTCGGAAAGCCGGGGGCTATTCTCACATAACTCGCTTTTTTTTGTACAGCCCATTCAATAAAATGTTCGATAAGATAGAAAAGAGCATCGTATGTCAGATTGTTCTTGAAAAATATCCCGGATAGAATATCAGCCGTTTTAAGAGCGCCACCAAAATAACTTTTCAGGGTATAATGAGCGCCTGCTACATTCTCATTGTTATCTTCTAAAATAAATGTTTCAATCGTTCTGCCCTTTGTTTTCTGAGCTTTTAAATAACTCAGACTCCCTGAAAAAACAGGGTAGACAGAATTCAAATAAAAAGAATTCCACCGGTCACTTTCTTTCTCTTCAATCCTGACACAGCGAAAACCGGTCATATTCATTTGCTCCTTCTATTTCTTATAGATCAGATATTGTAAAATCCTCCCTGAAACAGGTCTAAGAACTTTTCCGTAAGTCGGCATAAATTGCATATGATCCGGCCCGAAATTGTGCTTGAATTTCCAGATATTGAAGTGAGGGTGAGATTCAACCGGAATTTTCCCGGGACAGAATCCCATGTCGTAAGTTTTATAACCAAGATTTTTAAATGTCGTTATGATTGACCAGATTGATGAAGGACCCGGGGAAATGCAGCTCTTCATGGTTTTATATTCGGCATCAATACCGCCATGCAAAGGTTGAGGTGTGCCAAGTTTACTGGCCATCACCACACTGATGATTCTACCTGAACAGATCACCACAAAAAGCAATGCCTCTTTTCTTTCAAACATACCCTTTACCTGGGTGAAAAAAGCTTCCTGGCTTAATGAGCTGATCTTTTTATTCTGAGCAAGTTTATGATAGAGGGTCCAGAAAGTTTCAAGTAGTTCATCGTTCAACGCTTCAAACACTTTAAATTCCATGTCCGATTTCAAAGCACGTTGGATTAGCTTTCTGGTCGGCTGGTTCATTTTCGATAATAATATATCTTCGTCCAGTTTCAAGTCAATTAAATATGTATGCCGTCCTTCCTTGATTGCCTTAAATCCTTTACCGGTCAACGCATCATTAAAGACACTATAAAGATCTGTAATCTGATCATTTTTACTCATGGGCACCCAGGGTGTCAACCTGATATATGATGCTTTATTGGAGTTTGCCCATTCAATAAAATGATCCATTACAGCCGGAAAAAACCTGAGATCATCTTTTTGCCTGAACATAAAACCTGTATTGATTTCAGCAACTTTGATCAATCCGTAACGATCTGTCTTTAAAGTATAAACTGTACCGGCAAAATCATTTCCTGATTCGGAAAACAGATATATTTCTTCCTTTTTTACATTTTTGTTCTTTGAT
>JAHYJP010000181.1 GCA_019429055.1 Bacteroidales bacterium | reverse complement strand
CCTGAGAAGAAATACGCTGTTGCCATCAATTCATACCGTGGCAGTGGGGGGGGAGGTCATATTACTGAAGGAGCAGGAATTGAACATGCTTTGCTGGAAAACAGAATAAGATGGGTTTCTGAAAAGGATCTTCGCAGCCATATTGCCACCTATGTTCAAAGGTACCGGAGTCTGGACCCCCGGCCGGGAGATAACTGGCAGATCATCCCACAGGACTGGGTGCATAGAGCAGCAAAAAGGGATAAAGAACTGTTGTTTCCGCGTAGAGATAACTAATGCTCAGATATCTTCCCGTAACCGGATGGTTTTCATAAGTATCATTTCATCTCTTGCAATCTGCAACTGAACTATGGTTCCGGGCGACTGGTTAAGCAACCCCATAATATCGTCAATTTTCATCTGAGAAGCTGATTGCCGGTTTACCGATATGATCCTGTCGCCCGGAAGTATTCCCGCTTCACAGGCTATTGAGTTTTTTCTCACATGGCTTACAATGTATTCATTAAACCGAAGGCCTTCGGCAATGATATCTATGCCACTCAGGTTCGAATGAAAGTCTCTGCTGAAGCTTCTGTTTTTCCTTAAAATGAGTTTCTGCGACGGATAATCCAGTATTACATGAAACCTGCTTAGTATTCCTGCTCCCAAAATACCCTCCCATTCAAAACTAAAGCTTGCTTCGGTGAGGAAGTCGTTTTGCGGATAAGCTACCAGGGGACTCTCAATGGAAAAATTACCAATGGTAAGGGTTTCAAGTCTGCCCATTTCCCCTTCCAGTTCTCCGCTTATTCCTTTTCCAAGAAATGAAGGAATCCGGTTTTCAGTCAGGTACTTGTAGGAGTGATTCAGGAAAACGGGATTTGTAGCACCCATATCTACCAAAAGACGAAGAGAGTCGGTTTTTCCTTTTTCATCTCCTTCAATGTTTACCCAAACATAAGGTTTGTTATTATCTACCTCCAGGGGTATTACCTGGCTGTTTCTCCTTTCAGGGTAAGTGGGTTTACGATAAACTCTTACTGTGCTTGCCCGGTAATTGATCCTTACCGGAAACTGTTTGAACAGATCATTGCCAATAATTCCGTGTACCGGAAATCCGAAGAATTCGGAAAAGGAAAGAATTCCTTCAGGAATAACGATCAGGTTCATGTTTTTTCCGGTGATGCCTCTCATGGAGAAAGTAAGTCCTCTGGCCATTCCGGCTTCTACAATTCCTTCGTTTCCAAGACCCAGCACATAAACTAAATCTTCAATAGGGAAATCGAAAACCTGGGCTATCATAGGTTCGACCAGTATGGTTGTGTTGACACCGGTATCCAGAATAAAGTTCAAAGGGGGTGAATCATTGATCTGCAGGGGAATGACCACGAGGTTGTTACTTATGCTGGCAGGAATGCGTATGGATCTTCGGTTGGTGTTAAATTCAAAGCCGTCTGTGGGTTCATCCTTTTCAACAGAATTTGCAAAGCCGTTCAGTCCATGAATTAAAATAAGAATAAAGATTACAAAATATTTTATCATATAAATTATGTTCCTCATTAAAACGACAAAGAATACCGGCAATTGTTTGAAAACGCCTGTGTTAAGGATTTTTAAAGGTAAAAAAAGGGAAGGAAAAGCTGAAACTTAATTCTGGAGATTCAGTAATGCCCGGTTGATCTTTTTGGGCAGGGATGGGCCAGAGTAAATAAAGCCTGTGTATACCTGCACGAGGCTCGCTCCGGCTTTAATTTTTTCAAGAGCATCCTCTGGAGACATTATTCCTCCCACACCAATAATGGGGATTTTGCCACCTGATTTTTTAAAAAGATACCTGATGGTTTCTGTGGATTGGTAGCGAAGGGGTTTGCCACTGAGTCCGCCTTTCCCGATATTCTCAACCTTAATTACATCTGTGGTAAGATTGTCGCGGGTAGTTGTTGTGTTGGTGGCAATGATTCCATCGATACCGGTCTGGTTTACAACGAAAAGTACATCGTCAAGCTGTCCCTCATTCAAATCGGGTGCGATTTTCAGTAAAACCGGTTTTCGTTTGGGTTTTGCATTGTTTGCCTGACTGATCTTTTCAATGATTACAATCAGTTCATCCTTATCCTGGAGCTTACTTAAGCCTTCAATATTCGGACAACTGACATTGATCACAAAATAATCAACCAGATCGAACAGCTTTTCGAAACAATCAAGGTAATCATCAATGGCATTTTCGTTAGGGGTAAGGGTATTCTTGCCAATGTTTCCGCCAATAATTACTTCCGGGCGAACTTTTTTCAGATTTCTTACAAAAATATCCACTCCGGGGTTGTTAAAACCCATCCGGTTTATGAGTGCCTGGTCTTTCTTTAACCTGAATAGCCGGGGTTTTGGATTACCGGGTTGGGGAAGCGGGTTTACAGTACCGATTTCAATGTGGCCAAAACCAAAAGCCGCCAGGTGATTGTAGATATTCGCCTGCTTGTCAAATCCGGCAGCCATACCCACTTTATTGGGAAATTTAAGTCCGAATAATTCGGTTTTAAGCGCAGGATCGTCAATACAATAAATTTTTCTGACAAGTTTTTTTATTCCGGGAATGCGAAAAGCTGCATGCAAACCGCTTACAACCCAGTGATGTACAGTTTCGGGGGGAAACAGGAACAGCAATGGGCGGATGAGAGATTTATACATACAGCTTCAGGCTAAATCTGGTATATTCTTTGAGTATTACTAACCCTTCTTGGTTTTTCTTATGGTGTTGGTCTTTTTGGCTCCTTCAGTTCTGGCTGTAGTCTTTTTGGGTGCTGCAGCTTTTTTAGGTGCTTTGGGTTTTTCTTCAGCTTTCTTTTTTGCAGGTGCACTTTCGGCAGTTTCTTCTTTTTCAGACTCTGCTTCTTCCTCCTCCTCTTTGGGTTCGCTTATTAAGTCATGCTTAAGTAACTGGTTATACCATGCAAGTACTTTCTTTATATCGCTGGGATAAACCCTGTCTTTATCAAATTCGGGCAATACAGATTCGAAATAATCATAAAGGACACTTCCGTCGGCTTTCAGGTCAATTGACACCTCTTTGCCATCTTCTTTCTGAAAAATACTCCATAATACATTTTTCAGCGGAATGTCTTCAGTGTATGTAAACATGCTTATGTCATCCAGCACTGAAGAACGGTGTGAAGCAAAAACAGGCATTTTCTTTCCATCGGTCAGTGATTCAACAATCAATCCTCCTCTTGCCTGCGAAATGATCTTAAACAGACCACTTTTCCCTGAAATAGCCATTATCTTACTTAAATCCATTGTAATTAATTTAGTTTGTTTTGGGTTAATGTTCTATGATTTGCAGGAGCAAAATTAATCAAATTTATTCAGCAAACATTTGCAGATTATGAAGTTTCCTGTAATATCCATCCTGATCAAGGAGCTCTGCATGGGTTCCTCTTTCAACGATCTTCCCTTCGTGAATAACACAGAGAAGGTCAGCATTTACAACTGTTGAAAGCCTGTGAGCAATAACAATAGCTGTTCGGTTTTTCATTACGTTGGTAAGGGCTTCCTGCACCAGTTTCTCAGATTCAGTGTCAAGTGCTGATGTTGCTTCGTCCAGTATGAGGATCGGTGGGTTTTTCAGTACCGCCCTGGCAATGCTAAGTCGCTGCCGCTGCCCGCCTGATAGCTTATTGCCCCTGTCGCCTATATTGGTATAATAGCCCAGGGGTGTTTTTTCAATGAACTCATTTGCATTGGCAATCCTGGCTGCACGAATAACATCCTCTTCGGGAACCTTGTACTCACCAAACGCAATATTATTGAAAAAATTATCATTGAAAAGAATGGCTTCCTGACTTACGTTTCCCATAAGCGCCCTGAGGTCATTTATTTTTACATCTTTGATGTTTATGCCATCAATCAGAATCTCTCCCTCTGTTACATCCCAGAAACGTGGAATAAGGTCAACAAGCGTTGATTTGCCTGCACCCGACTGTCCCACCAGCGCAATGGTTTTACCTTTGGGTATGATAAGATCGATATCGTTGAGAACAATTTCCTTTTCGTACCTGAAACTTACATTGCGAAATTCAATGGCATGGTTGAATTCCTTTATGTTTTTTGCATCAGGCTTGTCGTCAATGGTAACTTTTGCCTTCATTACATCATCGATCCTGTCGGCAGATGCCATTCCCTTGAGCACGTTGTAATAGGCAGTGGAAAAGGATTTGGCCGGATTAATGATCTGGGCAAAAATGAGCAAATAAGCTATAAAACCCTGCGGCGACAAGCTGCTTTCAGCACTCAAAACCAGTGACCCCCCATACCAGATGATGATCACAACCACTGCAGTACCCAGGAATTCACTAACCGGTGAAGCCAGATACTGTTTTCTGAACATTTTAGTCATAATACGAGTGTAGAAACTGTTCAGGCTTAAAAAGCGATCTGTCATTTTTCCTTCTGCATTAAATGCCTTAATTACACGTATACCCGAAAGGGTTTCCTCAAGTACCGAAAGGATCACACCAAGTTTATTCTGACCTTTCAGGGCAGTAGCCCTCAATGTTTTTCCGATTCTCCCTATAATAAAACCGCTTATCGGTAACAGAATCAAAACCACCAAAGTAAGCTGCGAGCTGATTAAAAGCAATGTAACCAGGTAAACCAGTATGGTAATGGGTTCGCGAAAAATCATCTCCAGCGAACTGATAATGCTATGTTCAATTTGCTGAACATCGCTTGTCATACGGCTAATGAGGTCGCCCTTTTTTTCGTTGGAGTGATAGGACAGGGGCAACTTAAGGGATTTTTTATACAGGTCGTTACGGATGTCTTTAACTACTGTATTTCTCAGCCACGCCAGGTGATACATAGCCAGATATTTAAAGCCGTTTTTGAAAAAACTGGTCGTTATGGCAAATAATCCCATGAATATCAGGGCCTGGATATTCCCAAAACGAATCATAAGGGAACTTATAGCAAAGTAAAAGTTGTTTTGAATGGCTTCGGTTGTAAACTCAAACGGGATCCGTTCGGTCACAACAGGTTGTGTTTCAAATAGTATTCCCAGTACGGGAATGATCATGGTTACAGAAAATACGTTGAAAATAACGCTCAGGAAATTGAAAAACACATTGAGTGCAACCCTTGACTTATAAGGGAATATGTAGCTCAGAATTTTTTTGTATTTATCCATTTCCGGAATTTATATAGCTTACAGGATTAAAAAAATCAGATTATTGGATTAATCGATTTTGGGTAGTATTCCCGTATAGTTAAAAGGTGAAATATCGAGCAACTGATCTTTTATTTTCTGATCCACCTCCAGCGAATTTATGAAGCTGTGAATGATTTCTTTGTTTACGGTTTTATGGGTGCGGGTAAGTTCTTTCAGTTTCTCATACGGTTCGGGGTAGCTGATTTTCCGCAGCACAGTTTGTATAGCTTCGGCCACTACCATCCAGTTTTCTTCCAGATCCCTGTTTATGGCTTCCTCGTTAATGATCAGTTTATCCAGTCCACGCAATGTTGATTTGATGGTAATCAGCATATGGGCAAGTGGAACGCCAATATTGCGAAGCACTGTAGAGTCTGTAAGATCGCGTTGCAGCCGCGATACAGGCAGTTTGGCTGCCAGGTGTTCAAAAAGGGCTATGGCAATGCCGGCATTTCCTTCTGAATTTTCAAAATCGATGGGATTGACTTTATGCGGCATGGCCGATGACCCTACTTCCCCCTCCTTTATTTTCTGTTTGAAATAATTCATGGAAATGTACGACCAGGCATCGCGGTTCAGGTCTATAATGATGGTGCAGATTCTTTTCAGCCCGTCAAAAATAGAGGCCAGAAAGTCGTAATGTTCAATCTGTGTGGTTACTTCCGAGCGCTGGAGCTTCAGAGTCTTGTTTACGAAGGAATCGGCAAATGCATTCCAGTCAACATCCGGATAGGCTGCTTTGTGGGCGTTAAAATTGCCGGTTGCCCCGCCAAATTTTGCAGGAAAAGCTAATGCCAGCAACTGATTGATCTGCCGTTCGAGACGGTAATGAAATACATACAGCTCTTTTCCCAACGTAGTTGGCGAGGCAGGCTGTCCGTGGGTATGGGCAAGCATGGGCTGCTCAAGCCAGCGTTTTGACATTTCCTTAAGCTTACCCAAAAGATTGTCAAGTTCAGGAATAATTACCTCCATTATTCCTTCTTTGAGTGAAAGGGGAATGGCTGTATTATTTATGTCCTGCGATGTGAGTCCGAAATGCACAAATTCTTTATACTTTCCTAATCCAACCCTATCGAATTTTTCCTTCAGGAAGTATTCAACGGCTTTAATATCATGGTTGGTAACACTTTCAATTTCCTTAACTCTGAGGGCATCTTCTTCGGAGAAATCCTGATAAACCCGTTTTATACCCTCAAGATATTCTTCAGAAATACCTGAAAGTTCGGGAAGCCCATGCCTGCAAAGTGCAATGAAATATTCCGTTTCTACATAAACCCTGTATTTTATCAGGGCTGCTTCGCTGAAATACTTTTGTAATGCATGAGTGATTTTCTGGTATCTTCCGTCAATGGGTGAAATATTATTCAGGGCTGCATTTTCCATTTTTCAATAAAATTTGACAAAAGTTACAGAGATTAAAGCAGGATATTTTTAAAATTTTCCCATGTCGCCTTACCAGAGGGCAGAGACGACAAGGGGAAATAAGATGATTTTATTTTTTTCTTCGCTTCTGTTGCTGCTGTTGCTTGGCCATATCTTCCAGCCTTTTTTGCCAGCCGGATTTTTTTACCGGTTTCTTTTTGTTCTCCTCAATTTTAAGCCTGATCTTATCTTCATTGATCATGTATCGGAAAGCAAACATCTGAGCGAAGGTAATTACGTTGGCAAGAAAATAATAGTAACTCAGTCCTGAAGCAAAACTGTTGAAAACAAACAACAACATTACGGGCATAAAGTACATCATGGTTTTCATACCGGGCATCTGGGTGCCTGTGTTCATCATCTGGCTGTTCATGTGCGTATAAATAACGGTTGAAATAGCCATAAGCAAAGTGAAGAGGCTCACATGGTCGCCATAAAAAGGAATGGTGAAAGGCAAATCGAAGATAGAATCATAGGACGATAAGTCATCAGCCCACAAAAAACCTTCCTGTCTCAACTCAAATGATGCAGGGAAAAACCTGAACATGGCAATAAGAAAAGGAAATTGTAGCAACATGGGCACACATCCTGACATTGGATTTACACCGGCCTTTTTATACAATGCCATTTGTGCCTGCTGTTTTTTCATGGCATCTTCCTTTTTGGGAAACTTTTGACTGAGTTCTTCAATGTCGGGTTTCAGTACACGCATCCTGGCCTGCGATACATAGGTTTTGAATGCAATGGGAAAGAGTACCAGTTTCAGTAATAGGGTAAGGATAAGAATGATAATACCATAATTCAGGTGGAAACTGTCGAGATAATTAAAAACCGGAATAACAATAAATCGGTTGATCCAGCCAAAAAGAGCCCATCCCAGGGGGATTTGTTCTTCCAGTTTCAGGTCAAAAGCTTTGAGTGTATTAAAGTGGTTGGGGCCAAAATAGAAATGCATGGGAATAGAATTGTTTTCCCTGCTGTTATAAGGGATATCTATGGCCGCTGTCATTCTTTTCAGCAATTCATCCTGAGCTTCATCATAAGATTGGGTGGAAACCACTGCGCTGCTGAAGTTATTTCCGGCAATAAGCACGCTGGAGAAGAATTGTTGCTTAAAGGATATCCATCTTACACTGGTTCT
>JAHYJP010000180.1 GCA_019429055.1 Bacteroidales bacterium | reverse complement strand
AATAGTCATTTACCGACCCTGAAAAACATATTCACCGATTACAACTATTAAAACGAAATCACAAAAAATACATTTACAAAAAATTAAAAACCGGCAAACAAAAAAATGATGAAGCTTTTGAAAAACAAGCCAGGTATATTAAGACCCCTGATTACAGCAATTATTTTCGCGGGTATAATTTCTGCAAATGCCAATGAGCCCTTACGGCTCAGCCTTGAAGATGCACAAAAATATGCTCTGGAACATAACCTTGAGCTCCGCAATGCCAAAGCCGATGCAAATATTGCATCCCGACAGGTATGGGAAATTACTGCATCAGGGCTTCCGCAAATCGATGGCTCGGTGGGTTACCAGTATTTTACCGATATACCAACCAACCTGGTACCTGCAGAATTTTTTGGTGGTGAACCGGGCGAATTTGCAGAAATCCAGTTTGGTACAGAACAGAATCTCACAGCATCGCTATCAGTTAATCAGCTCATATTCGACGGAAGTTATATTGTAGGCTTGCAGGCAGCAAGGATATTCCGGGAGCTTTCTCAGAGAGTATATCTGAAATCAGAACTTGAGATCAAAAGCATGGTTACAGAAACCTATTACCTGAACCTTGCCACTGCACAAAACCTGGAAATCATGCAGGAGAATCTGATCAATCTTGAAAAAACTCTCTTCGAAACGCAGAAAACTTTTGATGCAGGTTTTACCGATGCCATTAATGTTGATCAGCTAAAACTTACTGTTGCCAATCTGAAAAACAGAATTGCCAGCATGGGAAGACAGAAGGAGCTTTCACTCAATATGCTGAAATTCCAGATCGGACTCGATATAGAGCATCCTTTGGTATTGACCGATGAACTGGAAGTCATGTTCCGGAATATCTCACCCGACATTTCGGGTATTGATGATTTTAACCCGGAAAATCATATTGATTTTCGCATAATGAAATCACAGGAAACCATGCAGTTAATGACCATGCGACGTGAGTGGAGCTTTTACCTGCCAAACCTTTCCGCATTTTACACCCGCCAGGAAAATGCTTATCGCAATGAATTCAACTTTTTCCAGAGCGGGCGGTCATGGTATCCTACTTCAATCATCGGTCTTAGTCTGAATATCCCGATCTTCTCAAGCGGATTGCGTGCTTCAAGGGTACAGCAGGCCCGCCTTGAACTTGAAAAAGCTCAGAATAATACCCGGCAGATTGAGCAAACCTTGCGTCTGCAAAAGCAGGAAGCATGGTCAGGTATGCAAACTTCCATGGAACAATATAATAATGAGAAGGAAAATCTTGAACTGGCAGAAAGAATTCTTTCGCGCACCCGAATCATGTTTCGCGAAGGGCTGGCATCAAGCCTTGAATTAACACAGGCAAGTGATCAGTTTCTTTCAACCCAGTCGAATTACATCAACGCAATGTTTGAACTCCTTAATGCAAAAAATAAACTTGAAAAGGCCCTTGGCCGATTATAATTATCTGATATTCAAAATTTTTAAAAATATACTATAATCCAGATCATGAAAAAGTTAATTGGAAAAACCCTGAAAATCAGTTCGGTGAAAAAGATAAAAAACTTCAGTATACCGGGCATTTCTGCCTTAATCGTAGCCATGTTTTTAATAACCGCCTGTAGCAGCAATGAAGATCAGAACGGCGATGTGCAAATCATAAGGGAGCAGATCAGTGAATACAATCAGCAGATTGTTGAAATGAGCCAGAAGGTTTCCGAATTGGAAAGAAAGCTTGAGGAATTGGGTGAAGTACCTCAAAACCGCATTCGTACTCCGATTACGGTTACCGAAATAACCCCGCAAGCCTTCGATCATTATTTTAAGGTTAATGCGAGTGTGGAAGCCATTCAGGAAGCCATGATAAGTCCTGAAATCAATGGTCAGATAAGGGAAATTCCTGTAAAAAAGGGCGAAAGGGTAAGACGTGGCCAGATACTTGCCAGGCTCAATACTTCTGTTATAGAGAATAACATAGCTGAAGTAAAAACATCGCTGCAACTGGCACAAACGGTTTACAACCGCCAGAAAAGCCTTTGGGAACAGGAGATCGGAAGTGAGATCCAGTTCCTGGAAGCCAGAAACAATTACGAAAGTTTGCAGTCGCGCCTGAAAAGCCTGGAGTCGCAACTCGATATGGCCATTATGCGGGCACCCTTCGACGGAGTTGTGGATGAGATCTTTGCCAAAGAAGGAGAACTGGCCATGCCCGGAAGTATGGTTATGCAGCTGCTCAACCTGAGAGATCTGTATGTAAATGCCGATGTTTCAGAATCTTTCCTGCCTCTGATCGATCCTTCAGAAAAAGTTATTCTCAGATTTTCAGCTTATCCTGATTATGAAGAGGAAGTACCGGTGCATCGTATGGGAAATGTTATCAATCCTGAAAACCGGACATTCAGATTACAGCTTCGTATCAGGAATCCGGAAGAAAAATTCAAACCTAATATGGTGGCAACCATGAGTATAAGATCATATACTGCTGCTGATGCACTGGTGGTACCATCCATTCTTATCAAACAAGACACACAGGGCCATTATGTTTATGTGGCTGAAAAAAATGACGAAGGCGACCTGGTTGCCCAAAAGATATATATTGAAAGAGGCCTTTCAGGCGAAGGAATAACCATGATAAAATCAGGAATAAAGGAAGGTGATCTTGTTATTAACTTGGGACACAACAGGGTTAATGACGGAGCCCTTGTTTCTATATCCGAAGAACGATCACTGGCAAGAAACAACTGATCCCTGAAAAATAAAAGTACGAATAATAAAAATTTTTCTGTTGTAATCTGAATATTGAAACAATGAGCGAAAATACATCCAAAAAAAGTGTTGTGCGTGAGTTTAAACTCACAACCATTGCACTTAAGAATAAGAACACCATTTTTCTGATTACGCTCCTTTTTGCGTTATTCGGGGGCATAACTTACCGTTCCTTACCCAAAGAGCTGTTTCCGGATGTGGTGATCCCCACCGTTATGGTTCAGACAATCTACCCGGGCAACCCTCCTGTAGATATAGAGAACCTCATTACACGACCTTTGGAGAATGAGATAAACACCATTACGGGCATTAAAAAATTGTCATCCTCATCCACCCAGGATAACTCCAGCATATTTGTGGAATTCCAGACCGATGTGGATATCAAGGCAGCATTGCAGGATGTAAAAGACGCGGTTGACAGGGTAAAAGGCGATCTGCCCACCGACCTTCCGGCCGATCCCGTGGTACTGGATATCGATTTCTCGGAGTTTCCCATTATCAACGTAAACCTTTCGGGAGATTTTTCACTCAACGAATTGAAACGCTTTGCCGACTATCTGGAAGAAGAAATAGAAGCCATACCTGAGATTTCCAAAGTAGATATTACCGGTATTGATGAGCGGGAAATTCAGATCAATGTTGACCCCATGCGCCTTGATGCACTTGAATTAAGTTTCCAGGATATTGAGAACGCCATCATGCAGGAGAACATCTCCATGTCGGGCGGATCATTACTTTTTGAAGACAATACACGCTGGGCCATACGAACCGATGGTGAGTTCCGGGATGTTCGTGAACTGGAAGATATCATTATAAAACAGGAAGGAGGTCATATCGTTTACCTGCGCGATATTGCTGAAATTGAAGATACCTATGCTTACCCATCCAGTTTTGCCCGACTCGATGATCAGCCTGTTGTATCGCTGCAGGTTGTAAAGAAAGCCGGGGAAAACCTGCTTTCAGCAACCGATAAGATCTTTTATGTTCTCGACGATGCACGGAAAACCGGCAATATTCCCGACGAACTTAGTATTACCATAACCAACGACCAGTCAGAAGAAATACGAAACCAGCTCAGCAACCTTGAAAACAGTGTTATACTGGCCGTGATCCTGGTTATCCTGGTATTATATTTCTTCCTGGGATTAAAAAATGCCCTTTTTGTGGGTATTGCCATCCCCATGTCAATGCTCATATCATTCATGGTTTTTGGTATTGCAGATATCCAGATCAACATGATCGTTTTGTTTTCCCTTATCCTCGCACTGGGCTTGCTGGTTGACAATGCCATTGTCGCCGTGGATAATATCTACAGATTTGTTGAACAGGGTTATCCGGTTTTTGAATCGGCCAAAAGAGCCATTGGAGAAATAGCCTGGCCCATTATTACTTCAACCGCCACCACCCTTTCAGCATTTTTGCCTCTTGCTTTCTGGAGCGGAATTGTGGGAGAGTTTATGAAATATTTACCCATCACGCTTATCATCGTTCTTACATCATCTCTGTTTGTAGCACTTGTTATCATTCCGGTATTTTCTGAAACTTTTTTCCGAGACAAGGAAACCCAGGATTCTGCTAAAAGGAAGGTCATAAACCGCAGGAAACGAAATATCAACCGTTTAATTTTAACAGGAAGTCTTGCCCTTGTAGGATTACTTCTGCACTTTGCCGGATTTACTCTGTGGGGCAACATTTTCGTGCTCATTGCCGTCATTATTGCACTTGGATATTTTGTATTCCGCAAATTGAGTGATTTTTTCCAGGAGAAGCTTTTGCCATTCAACGAGCGCCTTTATTCCCGTACCTTAAGGTTTGCTCTCAAAGGAAAAAGACCCTACTTTTTTGTAGCCGGTACAATGGTTTTTCTGATCATATCTTTGATGTTTTTTGTTGTGAGAAGCCCCAATGTACTGTTCTTCCCCGAAAATGAACCCAAATACATCAACATCATTGCAGAAATGCCTATTGGTACTGACGTTAAAGAGACTGATCGCAAGATAAAAATCATTGAAGAACATGTAGAAGAGATCATTCAACCCTATCGCCACATAGTAAAATCAGTTTTAACAACTGTCGGACGCGGAGCTGTCGGTGAAATGGAAATGGCATCGGGCGATACACCCAACCGCGGCCGTATTACATTAACATTTGTTGAGTATGAGAACCGCAGCGGATTAAATACCACCGAAATCATGGCAGAAATAAGTGAAGAACTTATCAATGCCTACCCGGGTATAGAGTTCAGTATCTCAAAGAATATGATGGGACCACCCACCGGTGCCGCTATAAACCTGGAAATTTCGGGGCGTGACTTCGACAGGCTGATTGCTATTACTGATGAAGTGCAGCAGAAAATAGAAAGTTCTGGGATTGAAGGCATGGAGGGTCTTCGGATGGATCTTGATGTTGATAAGCCCGAGATCATTGTCAGGATAGATCGCGACATGGCCCGCAGGTTTGGTTTGTCAACCTATTCGATTGCCAATACCATTCGTATTGCACTTTTCGGGCTTGAGGTTTCCAACTTCAAAATAGGCGAAGAAGAGTTTCCCATTCAGCTGAGATTAAAGGAAGAATACCGAAATAACCTTGCAAGCCTTATGAATCAGCGTATTACATTCCGAAGTCAGGCCTCGGGACAACTTATGCAGGTTCCCATCTCGGCGGTTGCCAGTGTAGATTACAGTAAAACCTACGGCTCAGTAAACCGCATTGATTTAAAACGTGTTATCACGCTAAGCTCAAATGTTTTGCCCGGCTTTAATGCCACCCGCATCAATGAGGAGATACGCGAATTACTTGAGGATTACACCTTGCCCGATGGCTACGATTATGCTTTTACCGGTGAACAGCAGGAACAGGATGAAGCCAGAGAATTTCTCGTTATAGCACTTCTTATAGCTGTTTCACTGATCGGTATTATCCTGGTTTCGCAGTTCAATTCTATTTACAAGCCCTTCATTATTATAGGAAGTGTGATTTTCAGCACAGCAGGCGTATTTTTCGGACTGGCATTATTCAATATGGAATTTATCATAATCATGACCGGAGTAGGAATTATAAGTCTTGCCGGAGTAGTAGTAAATAATGCTATCGTACTCATCGACTATACAGATTACCTGCATGACCAAAAAAGAGCCGAACTTGATATTCCTGATAATAAGTTTCTGAGTCCGGAAGAATCGCTGGATTGTATCCAAAGAGCCGGAGAAACCCGTTTCAGGCCGGTTATTCTTACGGCAATAACAACCGTGCTTGGGCTTATTCCACTGGCCATAGGACTCAACATTAACTTCGTAACCATGATGACCGAACTCGATCCACAAATTTATTTTGGTGGTGATAACGCAGCATTCTGGGGGCCTATGTCATGGACAGTGATCTTTGGTTTAACCGTGGCAACATTCCTTACACTGGTAATTGTACCGGCAATGTATCAGATCATTCTTGCAACCAGAAGAAAGATCGCTTTGTGGATGAAAGGTAAAGAAGTTGTTTCTTCATGATGAATTAGGATCAATTTCAGAAACCTGCGTTTCTTCTTTTCTGAATAATAATAAAATATCTTCCGGATTTTTGATTCCGGGAGATGTTTTATTTTGTGCTGAAGATTAAGAAAATTATTTCCAACTTTGTTCCATGGAAAATATGTCCCCTTTCCCAAAGATCAATTCAATTAACAAAAGATAAATCAACCCGGCAGAATGATACAGATTTTAGAAGCATTAGAATGGCTTAAGTTACAGAAAACTTTACCGGTAATAGATGTAAGATCGCCGGGGGAATACGCTGCTGGACATATTCCCGGTGCTGTTAATTTACCTCTATTCGATGATGAAGAGCGCAAAAGAGTGGGGATAATTTATAAAAATTCAGGCCGGGAGGCCGCAACCTTTGAAGGACTGGGCTTTGTAAAAATAAAACTTCAGGATTATGTAAAACAGGCCCGTAGGATTGCTCCGGGAAGAAAAGCCATGCTACATTGCTGGCGGGGTGGAATGCGTTCTGAAAGTATGGCCTGGCTGCTTTCTCTGGCAGGATTTGACATTTTTTTGCTTAAAGATGGATATAAAGCATACAGAAAATACATCAGAGAAAGCTGGAACAAACCTCTCAGTCTGATTGTAATTTCGGGAAAAACCGGCTCAGGCAAGACTGAAATTCTGCAGGTGATCAGGCAAAAAGGCTACCAGGTACTTGATCTTGAGCGAAATGCTCACCATAAGGGTTCCGCATTTGGAGCTATCGGTGAAGACCCGCAACCCACCAACGAACAGTTTGAAAATAACCTGGCTAATCAATGGCTGAACTTCGATGATCAGTTGCCTGTTTTTACAGAAGATGAAAGTCGCTTCATTGGCGCAGTCAATATTCCTGAACCGCTTTATGTTAAGATGCAAAGTGCATTAACAGTGAACATAGAGCTTTCAAGATCCCTCAGGACAGTAAGATTGATAAAGGACTATGCATCTTTTCCCAAAGAAACGCTCATAGAATCGATCCTTAAGATTGACCGTCGGCTGGGTGGGCAGCATGTAAAAACAGCCATTGAAGCCATTGAAAATAAAGACTTTGAAACGGCCATTGAAATTGTTTTGTACTATTACGATAAAACATACGCATACGATTTACAAAGGAAAGCAAGCAATAATATTACAACCATTGAAACCCATACTATTGATGCAATTAAGAATACCGAAAAGATTCTGGAGATCTTAGCAGAAATGGAAATGATAAAAAAATAAATATGAAAAAGCCCGTTTATCTGGATTACAATGCTACTACTCCTGTTGATCCTGAAGTTAAAGCATCTATGCTGCCCTTTCTTGACCATTTTTTCGGCAATCCATCCAGCAGCCATATTTATGGTATCCAGAGCCGAAAAACCATTGAAGAAGCGCGTAAAAAAATCGCAGATCTGATTAATAGCTTTCCTGATGAGATCATTTTTACCAGTGGCGGCACCGAATCCAATAATTATGCTATCAAAGGAGCT
>JAHYJP010000179.1 GCA_019429055.1 Bacteroidales bacterium | reverse complement strand
GTAGTAATGTAAACATCACAACCGAAGCAGTGCCGTCCTCGGATACAATTGCCCCTTTGTACATCTCTTTCGAGAAAACATAATTTTTCAGGCTGTCTAATTGTGATTGTTTATTGGGTAGGTTGTAATCATCGACCAATTTTCCGATTTCAATGCCTTCTTCTGTACTTTTAATATCAAGTATATTGGTAATGCTTGTTACCGTTGAAACTCCCTGAGTGTATTTCAGACTATCAGTTATTTGTTTTATGTGGGTTAATACTTCCGGCTTAAAAACATTATCGGTTTCTAAAACAATCATACCCATGTCATTCCCGCCAAATTGAGTTCCAATTTCTTTATATAATGAGGCAGCTGGGTCGTCATCGGGCAAAGAACTCAGAATATCTGAATTGATTGTCAAAAACTTGGTTTGATAACCAAAGAATACTGTTAGTCCCAAAACGACTAGAATTATTAGCCATTTAAGTTTTACAATGCCTTTTGCAAATCTGTTCATATTATTTTATATTTTATATTTATACTATTATCGTTTTTTAGTCAGTTAATTTGAAAAAAATTATGAAGACAAGCCTTTTGTGAGTATTCCACTTAAACCTTCAAAATGAGGGGAGTATTTCGCATATTTGTTTTGAAGAAAGAAGGGTATTTCAAGCCCTTTTATGACCATAATAAATACATCCAACAAAACATCCATATCTGCAATGGGCCTAAATTCACCTGTCTCAACACCTTGGTTGATTATCTTTTTCAGGTTTTCTTTTTCCCAAACATCTAATTCGGTTCGCAAATCATCAATGAAATGAAAATGTTCAAAAAAGTCAGCTTTTAGCGTTTCATGGTAGTTTGCTGCACTATTTAAAATCTCCATTCGGGTAATAAGGTATTTCTTGATTTTATCTGATGCTTTTAAATCAGGATTACTAACAATAGTTGACAACTGACTCTTTAACTTGGTCATTTCAATTGCAACCACCTCCTTAAATAAATCTTCTTTACTCGCAAAATGGTAGTATAGTGAGCCTTTTGCTTTTCGTGCAATTTTTGCTATTTCGTCCATTGAGGTCTTGTGAAACCCAAAACGACTAAACAGCTTATCTGCTACGCTTAAAATTGAATCTTTGGTGTCGTCAATGCTCATGTTCTTTTTGTACTAAATTTGTTTTTCGGTGCAAAGATAGATATATTTTTTATATCTCAAAATTTATTCAATCTTTTTTTGACATAACATAACGAATGTATTGTTGTAGTAGTTGTGTGGTTGGGATATTGCAGCTCTTTTGCAAGCCTTTGGGCAGAGCGTAGGCTCGTGTGGGCTTGGAAATGTGCTGCAATGTGGGTTGGGGTTTCTTCTTTTTTTGCGGGGGGAAAGAAAAAAACAAAATAAATTCCATCAAGTTTCCACCAACCTATCAAAGAGCTAAATTCCATATTTCAATTTCCTGTCAATTTGCCATTTATAATCTGATTTGCGGTTTTCTACACTTGCAGCCAACGGGCAAGTGCAAGTTTTCGGCCCGGATGCGTAATTTGATTTTTCAATTAGATACAAAATATTTAGCGTTATGAAATTCATGAACTTACCACCAAAACCGGGCTGAAATTTGCACAATGTGTGTGCCCAGCATGAGCATGAGCACACACTACTGGATGCTCTGAATAAATTTGAAAAATACAAATTTTTCAGAAAGATCCGGTAGTGTTGTTTGGAATATTCCAGAGAGTGAAAGTCTCTTACGGGCGGAGGTAATGCTTCGAACCGTTAGTAAGCCGCAAGCTGGTTTGGGGTGACCCATGCAGTGAAGGAAGCGAGACTGCAAACTCCGGCACTGACAGCCTGCCCCGAACCTGATTCGGGGAACAGAAACCTGATATGAGGCTTGATAAATCGGATGAGCAAGCCCATCATTGTAAAGTCCAAAAGCCTGAAGAATCAGGAAGTATTTATCAAGTAGATGCGGCAGGCATCGGAGGAAGGAACATGCTTTTACCTGGGGAGATCTCATTGGTTGTATGACTAATGAGAAGTCAGCAGAAGCCATAGTACTTAACAGTAACGAGCTGTGAAGAACACAGAAGACTCACAAGTTAGGAAAGGGCTGAACGTTAAGTTGTTCCAATGAAGCAAGGAGGCAATTACCAGCCTTGCATTAAGCGGAACAGGGAAACAATAAATTGAAACTAAAATGATTGAGCAAATTTTAACACGCAAGAACATGTTAATGGCAATGTACAATGTCCAGAGGAACCATGGTTCAGCTGGGGTTGACCACATGCCTGTAGCCAAACTGTCGGAACTGATGTCGATAGACAAGGATGTACTGACAGGAAAAGTTCGCTCTGGTAAGTATTTGCCACAAGCCATTTTAGGGGTAGAAATTCCGAAAGGAAACGGGAAACCAGATTATTAGGTATTCCCACGGTAAGTGCATTCCCCGATTCAAATAAACGGGAAACTGGTCAAGCGCAGAAAAGATGTACCTCAGGGAAGCCCGCTCAGCCCGCTATTGTCCAACATCATGTTATAAGAAAAGGCAAGTATCAATTGGTAGTATCTGAAAAGTAAGCAAACGGCCTGGTACATCTTGACTTGATATTCCTGATGTCTTACTTTTCCGGAAAATTTATTACTATGATCCAACAATTCCGGAATCCAATTTTGCATAAGATGCTTACTGGTAGAAAAAGCTTTCACTCGGTTGTTAAATCTCATACAAGAGAGCGGCTTCAGAAAACGAACCTTGGTTCTACCGATTTTGTACCTGTGCAGCTATCAGAGCCATCAAACCAGGATTCACAGCATCCATCTCATGAGCAAGAACACATCATTGAGATCCGATTTCCTGACGGTATTCATATTATTCTTACCGGCCGCGATGCACTATCTGCTGCCAGGTCCATTCTAACTCTTGTATAAGCCATGTTTGCCTTAACCAGTACCTGTTCATATTACCTGCGCCATCAGCCCACGGACATGCGTTTAGGCATCAATGGGCTCAGTGGCTTGGTTCGCGGTCAACTTCATCGCAACCCTACTTCAGGTGAGGTATTTATATTCATCAATCGACAACGCGATAAAACCAAACTATTGCGTTGGGAAAAAACCGGGTTCGTACTTTATTATAAACGCCTGGAAGCGGGCACCTTTGAACTTCCAGCCTGGGATAAGAAAGAAAATAGTTGCCGATTAACCTGGGCTGAACTGGCGATGATCATAGAAGGAATCTCGATTCAACAAATTCAACGCAGAAAACGATTTTCTCCAAAAGTGGGTGCCCTTGGACGGCGTAATTACTTGTTTGCTGGCAGCCACGAGGCAGCACAAAGGTCAGCTATGATTTACACCTTTATGGCTACCTGCAAGATTAATCACGTGAATCCATATGAGTGGCTCAAATGGGTCATGGTAACCTTGCCAGACACAAAGATGAGTGAACTGGAGAATCTGTTTCCTGCAAACTTCGCCAAAAGCCATCCAGAGATAGAGCCCGTAGCATCTTAGCCATAATTATCATCAGGTGTACCAGCCCGTTTGCTTACTTTTCTTCAGAATACCTACAGTTTTTTCTATAGGTATTTCATTGTCAAATTTATCATGGAATATCCATATTGGGATATTCTGTATTTTTTGAATATTATCACTCATGAAAGGTTTATAAATGCCGCCACTTATCGGAGCGATACCAGCAAACCAGTGGGGGTAATCCATGGCAAAGGACCAGGTTCCCATGCCACCCATACTAACCCCAGTTAAATAAATTCTGTTAATATCAATGCTTTTATCATTAGTAATATTACATAAAAGTATATTTAATCTTTTCGTTAAGAATGACCAATAAATGCGATCAGGACACAAGGGCGATATCGTAAAAAATTGAGGTAATTTATTGTCAAGCGCATATTTACTAAGACCATTACCTTGTCCTTCTTCATTTCTAATTAGTTTTTGTAATTCATTTCCTCTTTCGGCCATACTGTGAAGGTATACTATCATAGGATATTGTTTCTCAGAGTCATAATCTTTGGGAAAAGTGATCAAATAATTCAGCCTGCTATCTTCACAAAACATATATTTATATGGAACACCCTGATCTGATAAGAGAACGCTGCTTCCAACATTAGATAATTTTCTAAAGGAAGCACAAGCAGTGACAAGAATAGTTGTGATAGCTATCAATAAACATCTCTTAAACATCATACACCTCTTGTTATTAGTCTTTCGCACAACGGTTATGTATATGAAACGTTTGGCATTTCGAAGCACTTTCCTGTCAAGTTACAAGCACTATTGACACGGGCGGAAACGTTCGATAACGCACTGACTGCCAAATGTTTTATATACGATGTTAGCAAACGTACTTTGTTCATTTTCTTCTTTTTATGGCAATCAAACTTAAAGTCATTGCTGAAATAGAAAGTATGTAAAGAATCAATGTATTCCAGCCATTAATTTTAATTGAATTCAGGGTTTCGATGAAATTACTTATGTATTTTGAAAAATTAATCCCTGACTTTGAGAGGAAATATAATAAGATAACAAAAGCATAGATAGACACTATAATAACCGCCCTTTTAAAGTATTCTTGAGCCATTGTCATATTGTCAACTTTACTATTAATTGTTATAGAATTCTTCCTTATTTTATTCGTTATTTCAGCAATTATTTTCTTGAAATAATCATCATTAGAATCACTAATTAGAAAGTCTGAAACTGTGATAGAATAATAATTCTTGCGCTCTAATGCTTTTATTGAAAACCAAACAGTACGTGACATATAAAGAGTAAGGATAAACAGCAAGAATATTAATAATGAAATTGCTATATTAAAATCGTTTACTCGCACCAGAACAGACGTTACGCCAATAATGACAGAAGTTACAACACTAATCGTTCCAATGAATAAGGAAGATTTATTTTCGACTGTCTTTTTCCTGTCAGATTCTGCTTCGTAACAATTAATAGTATACTCAAGAGTTTCCTTTAAATGAGAACTATCTACATTAATATCATTTTGATTTAATATTTCTGGCTGAGGGATTACACCTTTCTCAAGTAGTGGCCAGAAAAATTCTCTAATATTTTCAAAAAACTTCATATTCTAAAAGATTTACTATTTCATTAGATATTTCATATCCTGTTTGCTTCTCTATCCATGCCCACTGTCCATTTGGGTTTATTTCTAGAAAAATAAAATCTTCGTTTTTGTCTAAAATAAAATCAATGGCACCAAAACGAAGATTCAACAATTTCAATAACTCAACACATTTCTTACGGATATCATTAGGCAATTCTATTTTTGTATGCTTTAAGATATTTTCGCCTCGTCTCCAATCCGTTTGAGTCTCGATATTGTCTTGAGAATGAATGAGTGTTGCAAAAGATGTATCACCAACAATAGTAACCCTTACATCACAAGTCTTTTTAATGTGCTGTTGAAAAAAATTTGGGTAAAACTCAATTTGTTCCTTTGATAATGGTCTTTCTTTTAAAATATTTGTAAAAACAACTTTAGGCTTACTTTCATCTTCAATGAGTCCAGATTTGACAGGTTTTATTATGCAACATCCATTTAATCTATCATAAAAGTCAGTTGTGTCCGAAAATGAATTTGTAACAATGCTTTCAGGTATCTCAAACCCAATTTGTTTAGCAAGTTCTAATTGATAAATCTTATTTTCAGCTTCACGAATCGAATATATTGGGCTAATCCAATATGCATTCCTTAAAATTTTATATATCCCCTCAATAGTATAAGCAAACTCATTCTTTAAAAATTGTATTTCACCATTATTCAAATTCTCTAAATCAATACTAGGCATTTCAGGCCTTCTAAAATAAACAGCAGTAAATTCTTTGAGGTTATATTCATTTCTTAAAACCTTGTCAATTAAAATGTATCTCTCATTTGTTATATCAATTGTAATTGAACAAGTTTTATTCAACTCTTCAGTATTAAATCTAAAGAATTCAATTTTTCTATCCTTCAATTTCTTGATTACAAAATCAGACGTTAAATCAGACTTATTAGTTATTACCAAAACTTTCGTCATCTCTTTCCTGCGTTGTAAAAGTTTTTGTTTTTAACTCCAAAAGTAAATTATAGTCATCGTCTTTCTCCTGATTAACTTCTGTTTTAGTTTTAAGTTCAAGCATATCAATATCATTATCATCACTTTCGCTTTTTACTTTTGTTTTTGTCAGAAGGGTAATCTCTTCAGTTGTTGAATCAATAAATGGCTTTTTCACATTATTGATATTTATAACATTTAGAGATTCAGAAAAATCATATTCATAAACTATTTTAATTTCTCCTTTTCTCTCTATTGCATAATCTAAGATAATTGGTCTCATGTGTCTGTTTTTAGTATGTTTGCTGACGAGTCGCTAACCGAACACTTTCGTTTATTTTCCATTTATCTGACTCTGCTTATTTCTTTAAATTTCAAGGTTTTTAGGTAAATCGCAATTTACAAAAAAATACAATTCATCTTACTGGAAAAATCCTCATATTTCAAATTTATCCAGCGGATTTTTAATCTGGTCAATCCCCTTCGTTGTTATATGGGTGTATATCTGTGTCGTCTTCGGACTGGCATGACCGAGCAAACTTTGAATATACCTGATATCAGTGCCATTCTCTAATAAATGAGTGGCAAAGGAATGACGCAGAGTGTGCAGAGTAACCTTCTTTTTAATACCTGCTTTTCTGCTTGCTTCTTTTAAAACCTTCTGAGCACTCCGGGCTGAATACTTGCCTCCCATCTGGCCCGTAAAGAGATATTCACCAGGTTTGTACTTCTTGTAATATTCTCTTAGCATTCCTAATAGCTTTACCGATAATATGGTAACCCTGTCTTTTTTACCCTTGCCCCCTTTAACCTGAATGAGCATGCGGCTGGAATCTATATCTACTGGCTTTAAATTGAGGACCTCACTTATTCTCAACCCTCCGGAATAACATGTCATCAGTAAGCACTTGTGCTTAAGGTTAATTACCTTGCTGAAAATGGCTGCTGTCTCTTCTTCACTTAGCACAGTGGGTAAGGTTTGTTCCTTCCGGGGACGCTCAATGTAATATATCCTCCTTGGACCATTTAGTACCTTCTCATAATAAAACTTAATGGCATTAATGGCCTGGTTCTGATAGGAGCTGGATACCTGCCGTTCCTGCACCAAATACAATAAATAACGTTGAATATCCCCCTGATCAATATTAACCAACTCCTTGGTATTATAGTAATTGATAAACTCTGAAAAGCAATTTTCATAAGTCCTTATGGTATTCTGACTATACCTTAATAGAGATAACTTATCTGAATACTCCCTTGGGATTTGCCTGAAATTCGGAACATCTTCAGGCTTAAGCCTCGGCTTCTGATTCAGGTGCCGGATGTCTTCTATAAATTTATATGACCAGGCCTGTTCACGGCAAAATTCCTCCAATTGCTTTAGTGCCGTCTCAGTATGTGCAATCGTCCACCATCGGTTGTCTTTGTCCCAGGAATAAAAAGGTAAGGTCTTTATCAATTTCACCAACTCTTTATTATAACGAAATATCAACCTCACCCGGCCACTATGGTATTTCACAACCATTAAAACCTCAGACTCAGCATTATTGACTGAGTCTGTACCTGCATTGCTGTTAAATGTATCCTCTCCATCCTCCTCAACAATACGTCCACCAAAATATGATCTGATTTGTCGTAAATTTTCAGGCCGGTTGCTTATTGCCCAGCAAAAACCTGCGAATAGTTACGCTATTACCATCCCTTATCAATATAGATGCAGATTTGGATGCAAAATGGAAGAATGTCTTCAGATTTAATTTAT
>JAHYJP010000178.1 GCA_019429055.1 Bacteroidales bacterium | reverse complement strand
CCTGTGTGTTGAAATACTTTTGCATTGAGTTACTTTTTTTCGATGATGATGGCTTTAATTTTTGAGGTTACGTCGGATCGGGACGCAACCCTTGAAGGCATTTTGTTTTTAGAGGCATTGATGCCGTAAATGCCGGTTGTGCGGCCTGATGGCCGGGTGTTTGAAGTTTTGCGGGTCATATTTAAATTTGAAGTTGGGGTGTGATTGCTTTGCAATTACACAAAGATACGACCGGATGAGGGGGTTTTGTCCGTAAGAAGTGGGGGGAAAGGGGGGTGATTGGGAGTTTACTTAATGACTGATAGCTGGGTCTTGCAGACCGCTCAGAGTCCTATTAATTTGGAACAAGTATTATATTATTTCCCTTTTTTAATTAATTTTTTAAATTCTTTAAACCCTCCTTTAGCTTCTGCAAATTCCAAAATACTGTCCAATGATTTTAAACCTAATCTTGCAAAGTCTTTAATTCTATAAAACTGGTTAACTGAAATTGTTTTATCAGGAAGTGTGAATTCATTATTATTAAAAGAAACGTATAAACCAATATTTTTTAATCTGTTTAACTCAGGTTCATTTATACGAATGTCATTGATTGCTTCATTTAATTTTTCAATTTCATTTTCACATTCTTTCTTCAATTCGACATCTTCGGTTTGATCTCGTTTTATCATTAAAAAAACTAGAACCGTTTTATGGATTCCTTTGAAACTTTCTAAAATCTTTACATCATGCTTTTCAAAGCCAAGTTTTTTTAATTTCCCGTAATTAATCTCTTTTAATTTAATTTCACCACGAAGGTATTCACCAAATAAATTATATAAAATATTGAACCTTCCACATTCTTCAAAACATAAGTGATAAAGTGTGTATGCCCTACCAAATTTTGCATTATTTTCTAAAAGTTCTGCATCTTCATACAAACTTATAGCGTTCTCATTGGTAAAATAAATCGCCTCAATTAATTTGTTTAACATATGCCAATTAATCAATCACTATTTACAATGAAAAGGTTAATTTCATTCATCGGATTCTATTATTTCCTTGACTAATTCTTTATATTCCGGTCTTATGCTAAAGTTGTCTTTTTCCCAATGATATTTGGGATATTCATAATGAATGATTTGTCTTAAAAAGTCCTTCTTTGTCTGTCCGAGTTGGTTTGATATTAATGCTATAAAGTATCCAGCCTTATTTTCGTCAGTTACTTCACCAGCTTTTACAAATTCTTTCTTTAGTTGCTCCCTTGTTATTATCTCTTTATTAAGAAGAACAGGTAATAAAACAGTTTTCAATCTTTTGGATGACCACTGTTTGTTATTGAAATAAATTTTTAATAACTCCTTTAACTTTTCTGGTTCATATGTGCCAGGTTCGTCTGACATTGGGATTGTAAATTTTTTCTTGTTCGTTTTTTCTTTTTCAATTTCTTCCGGAATAATAACCGTTCGAGAAAGTAATTCGTTGCCCGAAGAAGTCTTGACGTAGTTTAGAATAATTGCGTTTATCCCAACATCATATTTTGAGGACAGCCATTCAATCATTCTGCTCAATGCTTCGTCTATTGAAAAACCAACTAATAAAAGTCTTTGTGCTTTATTTATCACTAAATCATCAAGTTCAATATTTTCAAAGTGATCAGTGATATAATCTTCAAGTGAATTGCCAGAAAAAGTCAAGCATATTTCATTCAGTTTTTCAATATCCCAATTTGCTACGTCAGAGGCATAATCAATAGCTTGGGCTAAAACATCTCGTGCTAATTTGTCACGTTTAAGTTCAACAATTACTAAGTTCCCGTTATTGTCAATACCCAAATAGTCAAGTGGACCAGATTTCGTCCAAACTTGCTCTCCAAAAACTAAAATATTATCACCAAGTATTTTGGGATTTGTTTTCAGCCATTTTTCCAAGTCATCCTTTTCTTTACGTCCATTTTGTGCAAGAGTTGTATTGATTTCTGTTAATTCGCCGTCAATTATTTCCCAGGTTTTTATTTCTGTTGCCATAGTTGTTTCTTTTTATGCTTGTGTATAACAAGTTTTATATACGGATAAACTTTAAATATAGCAGCTTTTATTCGACATAATATCGCATGTAAACTGTTGCTATTTCAGATGGCAGTATATGTAAATCACTGCTAATCTTTATTTGGTCATACTTGAAGCCCTTTACACTTGCATTGCCGTGTTTCCATTTAACACCCGAAGGCCAATTGGTTGGATTTCTGTTCTCTTGAAAGACTGCTGAAGCATATGTGTGAACACCCCATTGCTTAGATGCCCCAGCTAAGCCTTTTCTTGCAAAGTCGCTATCACCGCGTCTCTTGTTGTCGAAGCCGTGAATTACGCCGATTATAAAATCGCAATTGATTTCGTTGACAAGTTTTAATCTGGAAATCCCAAAGATGTCATAGCAAACAGCCAAATATGGTCGTTTACCTTTTATAAGAAACTGTCTTTGCTTGTTGTGTTCGAGTGCAAAAGCATTTTCGGCTAAATCTACGCTGTTGGTATTGTGGTGAAACTTGCGAGCAATTGCAACAATGCCTGAACTGGTAATCGTTAAAGCAAGTTGGTCTGTCTTGTTTCTGCCGTCAATGCCCAGACAAATAAAAAGGTTAGTATTAAATTTCTTAATCAGCTTAATTATTCCTTTTTCAGTTTCATTAAAGATTGTCTCTGGCCTTCTGCTTATACTGTTTAAGAACCCTGCTGGTAAAACCAAAATGTCAGTTTCCTTAGGCAAATGAGATAGAATATTTGAGAGTAAGCCAATTTTGTTAGAATTGATGATTTTGTCCCAATTGTTTGATTGTATTTGAAAAAGTGCTGTGCATATTCTAATAGTTTTAGCTTTAGGTTTTGATGCCTCAAAAGTTTTTCTTCCCGCTCGAATTGTAAAGCCTAACTTAGTGAGCAAATTGTTTGTCTGTTTACCACCGTTGAATTGAGAAGGCAAAAGTTCTATCCCTGTTGCGATTTTAGACGCAATCGAAAGAACATATTTAGGTGGGTAATGCTTATGGTTATAGTATAGATTATATTTCGACGCCCTTCTTTTTGAAGGAACTCCGTTCTTGTCTATGAAGGTAAAAGCTTCTAGAATGTTTTGTTTGCTCAATTGTATCATGAAAAATACCTTGTGTTGCCATTATCACTCAAGCACTTTTTTACAATCAGTTTCAAATCTTCTACAGAATATGCTGGTTTTCTCTTATGAAGCATGGAATGGCAGTTTGGGCATACAGGAATCAAATCTTTAATTGGATCAACTGAGTATTCTTTTCCAATTGTTGAAATATCAATTTTGTGATGTACATGAATAAAATCTTTACCTAATTCGCCAAAAATTTTATGAAAATTAAATTTACAAACTTGGCATTTACAACCAAAATGCTTAATACACTTTTGTCTTGCAATATGATTACGCTCGTAGCTATTTACTAAAACTGATTTTGTCTTACCCTCTGAATATTCTTCATCTGAGGATACTTCATCAGGAAATATAGTTGAATCTGCAACGGAACGAACTTTATCATAGAACTTAACATATATTTCTCTCCCTTTCTTAACATTAGCCCCAGCAACTTCTTCGTAATAGTCAATATGCTGTGAAAGCGAAAGCAATGCATTTCTTAAACCTTCTTTACCATTCTCCGCAAGAATTCTGCCTAAATAATATTCAAGACCATAGGCATTTATTGTTCTTGCAAATAATTTGCCTTGTATCAAATTTGAATAGCAAGAAATATAGTCTTTCGCAGAATTTTCTTTCATCCCTATGTTTGAAAGAGCTTTAATTCCATCTTGTCGATTCAATTGATTCAGATATATTTTCTTTCCTATTTCGAAAGCTGAATGAATCATCTCATTTGTTATAGCGTTCATAGTGTTATTTATAATTATTATTGGTAATTCGTTTATTTATAAGGATGAACTTACCAGTACACTGGTTATTATCATTTCTTGAATAGCTTTATTTGCATAAGATACTCTCAGTTGATTGGCTAAATTATAAGTTTTTTTCAAATTAAAAAATCACCGTTTAATTTTCCGGCAAAAACCCACAATAAAAAAAGAAAACAATCCCAAAAATATTTTCCAAAACACTTGACTTTTGCTTTTTAATTGTTTATATTTAATTGATATTGAGCGTATTAAAAACCAATGAAATTTATCTGAAAAAAGAAATAATGGGATAGATTTTAATGCCGATTGGTGGTTTTTAACGGGTCGCTGAATATGAACACTTAAAAAGCATTTTGAAGATGGGAAAATACCACAGAAAAAGAAAAATTGACACGACTGAATTGGAAAATGAGGTTGTGCCTTACGACTATTTGACGTCGCTTGCGGAACTGCGAAGGCAGTTTGATGAGGTGATGTTCAGGTTTGAAAACCATGTGCTGCTGTCGGAACGTGAGAGCCGTCCGGTTGCCACACTGAAAGCCATTTACAGAAACATTGCAAGGCATGTGAGCCGGTTGAATAACCTATGAATGAAACGGACAAGGCGGTAATCAGGGATATACTGGATGGGTTCGGAATTGACGTGACCTGGTTTGTGTGCATTGGCCTGCTGCATATTGACGATGCCAGGACGTGGCTGATCAGGAAGGCGTTTGAGCAAAGGCGAAGGCGTTACCTGCGGGGTGAGAGTGACGAGAACATTGAGTATATCAAGGAAGATTTGAGCGTGCGCTATGGCGTGAGCTTTAGTAAGGTGGAAAAGATTGTGTATCAACGATAACCAAATAAAATTGACAACTATGGAAACCAATGACAGAGATAATAAAGGAAAATTTGTGAAAGGCCACCGGGGGTTCAAACCGAAAGGTGCGCTTAATCATACGACCCGTGAAGTGAAAGAGAAGTTTAACCAGTTGCTCGAGAGTTACCCGCTTGAGCAAATGATTGCCGATTTGCAAGAACTGAAACCGAGAGAACGGTTGAGCGTGATCGTGGGACTTCTGGAATACTTCATGCCGAAACTGAATAAAACGGATTGGGGTCTTACCAATAACAATGAGCCGATTGTGGTGGAGTTACCCTCCTTCGCCAAGGCTACGGCGGGTAATACCCCTACCTTCGCCAAGGCTACGGCGGGTAATATTGGGCACGGGGAAGGGATAGGACCCTCCTTCGCTAAAGCTACGGCGGGTAAATGAAAGTAGACCTGTCGAACCGGAAGCTGTTCAATGAGGTTTATATCCCCCTGCTGTATGACGATAAAAGATACCTGCTGATATACGGGGGGCGGGACAGCGCGAAGAGTTTTTTTGCAGGTCAGAAAGTGCTGATTGATACGATGGCGAAACCTTATTCGAGGTTCATACTTGTACGGAAGGTTTATGCAGACATCAAAGACAGCCAGTTCCAGACGTTGCGGGATATTATCAAGCTGTACGGGCTGGGAGAGTATTTCAGTATCACGGAAAACCCTTTGAAGATCACGTTTAAGAAGAACGGGAATTATATCATTGCAAGGGGTCTGGATAAGGAACACAAGACGAAGTCGATTAAAGACCCTACGGGGGTGTGGTACGAGGAGATGAATGAGATCAGGTTCCAGGACTTCATCAAGACGACAACGTCGCTCAGGGGCGGGAAAATACAGGAAATTGGGACGTTCAACCCTGAGAATGAAACGGAGTGGATCAACTCTTTCTTTTTCCCGGATAAGAAAAGCTATGAGCGGGATGACGGGAATTTTCACTATGTTCCGAGTGTGAGGAGTGATACGACGATTCTTCACACGACATTCAGGGATAACTATTATGTGACACCGCAAAGCGTGGAACTGTTGGAGAGTTTCAGGGAGACGGATGATAATTATTACAGGATCTACACGCTGGGTCTGTGGGGCGGGGCGCTGGAGGGGTTGGTGTTTGATGATTGGGAAGTGACTGGCACTTCGACAAGCTCAGTGACCGGGGGGGAGTGGGAAAATGCTGACGGGAAGTTGTTGGGGTATGGTCTGGATTTTGGGTACTCGAATGATGCGACTGCGCTGGTGCGGGTGTCTGAGGATGGTGAGAACCTGTATGTTGACGAAATGATGTATGAGACGAACCTGACGAATCAGGATATTGCAGACAGGATGTCGTGGCTGGGTGTGAGTCGGACGGATGACATTGTTGCGGACAGTGCCGAGCCGAAGTCAATCCAGGAGTTGTTCAGGATGGGTTTCAATGTGTATCCGGCGGTGAAGGGTGCTGACAGTGTGAGGAACGGTCTTGACCTGATGAAACGGTATAAGCTGAAGGTGACCCGTCGAAGTAAAAACATTATAAGGGAACTGAAAAATTATTGCTGGAAAAAGGATAAGGACGGGAATTGTCTGAATGTGCCGGTTGATAAACATAATCATGCGATTGATGCTATCCGGTATGTGTTGCTGAAAAAGAAATACCTTAGAAAGAAAAGAATAACCAGGATAAGTAGATTGAACTTTAACTAATTACCAATTAAGATTAACCTAACTTATTGATTAACTAATAATCAATTAACCCATTAACTAACTTAATACTACTTAATATTAATTACTTCCTCATTATGATAGTAAACAGGGGATAACGGTCTGTAAATGAATAGATAGTAACTTTTTTAGCGGGTTTCAGGGGTTTTGGGTCGCATTTGATGGTGGTACGGCGTGCGGGGGCGCAAAGGAATGGCAGTAAAAAAGGGCTGGACAAAGGAAAAAAGGGGAAACCCTACGGGGCTGAGTGCTTAGGGCTGAGAGCTTAGAGCAGGGTTTGGGTTATGTGCAAAGGGGCACGTTGGCGGGGTTTCATTCTTTTTTACTTTTCAGGGGGGGTTTTTATCTGCCATTCTTTTGCTTCTGAACGTGATGATTTTGAGGAACGGAAATGACCCGGTTTAAGACTGTGAATGTCCTCCTACGCTGCGCTTCGGTGGATAAAAACGAAATGTAGCGAAGGGTCGCCGGAATGGAATGAGGTGAATGGGTTTTTGTGTGGAATAAAAAATGTGCCTGGACACGGATTGCAGGGATGGGTCGTGGGAGATGGACAGGATCATTTTTATGGGGATCGTGCGGATGGTAAAAAAAACGCATTTGCTGAATGGAATGAAGGCGTCCCGGAGCGGAATGACCTCCTTCGCTAATGCTACGGCGGTTGCAGAATGAACAGGATTAAACGGGGTTCAACGTGATCTTTATTAAGTAACGGGAGCAAAAGGGGGCGCAGGGTTGGATTGATGAAATGTTAAATTGCTGAATTGTTGGGATTTGATCAGTGGGCAGTTTGCAGTAGGCAGTAGGCAAAAGGAGTGTGGGTGTAGGATTTGATATACTTCTTGGGGAGATGAACATGCCCGTGCTCTTAAGCCAAAAGCGTGGAGGGGGGTGTGAAGTGCTGCCCATCGGGCGGGATGCTTGCCTGCCTTCAATTGGATTGTGGGTTTGCGGCAGGTAAACATAAGCGCTGGCGGGCAGCACTGAACAACCGGCATGAGATAACTTAACATAATGTTCTTATGTACAGAGGGGTCGGGGCTGGGGGAGGGAGCGTAGGGCTGAGAGCTTAGAGCTTTTGGGAGTGGGTATTGGGAGTGAGATTGTTGCCGGTTGGTCGTTGGTGGTTAGGATTAGTGGGTTGGGGAAGGGCTGGGAAGCAAGGGAAGGAGTGAATGTTACATAAGGCCACATTATGTTTAAGTTATAATCAGGGTATGGCCATGGGGTTCTGGCTGGTGCGGAGGACGTGGGAGGCGCGAATGCCGGTTCGACGCTATTGGGTTGGATTGTGCGGTTGGAGCGGCGTGCCCCCCATCGGGTGGGTTTTGGCTGCTCACACCCAATGAAGGCCGTTAGCTTTTGGCCTTTGG
>JAHYJP010000376.1 GCA_019429055.1 Bacteroidales bacterium | reverse complement strand
AGGGGATTGTTGAAGTGATGTTCCCAAACGAACTGTTAACTTTTAACTCGAGCCCCCCATCCTTCTTCACCTCTCCTTCCGCTCCGCTTGCTTCACTTTGCCTGGCACCCCTTCCTCTCTGCTCCGCAAGCTCTTATGGTGAGGGGGACTGGCAGGCGCTTTTCGCTTCTTCCTGCAGGCTTTGGGTGCGAAGTGGGGGTGGATGCCTGGGTGGAGGGTTGCAAGGTGGGGGGCTCGAATTGCATTAAAAAGCAGGCATCTGGTGGGTGATTCAACTTTCCCTGCAACCGCTGCCCTTCAGGGCGGCATGGTGGCAGCCAACATTATTGATTCATGTTGCCTGGGTACGGAGAGTCAGGAATGAGATACAGGTTGCTGACTATGGATGTGATGCCTGCCACCCCTTTCTGTTCACTTATACAGGGTGTCCCTTCTGATCAGGTATAACTTAACGTCCTTGTAGGGTACAGAGCCGACTATAGGTGCTTTTATTATACATCTTGAATGCAAAAGAAGAAGTGGCTGATTAAAGAAACATTAGATTTACTTTATAGAAATAAAATGACAATCACATATGTAATTAAATTACCTGCAAAAGAAATTATCAGTAGATCTATGATTTTTATTGCTACTTTTCTGAAGAAGGGAATGTAAATCCCCCATTCAATAAATACGGATAATATAAATGCAACTCCTATCCAAATCAAATTTTCGGAAATATATTTGCAACTCGGAAGAAAGTTCCCCAGTAATGATGTTACAATATTTGCAATGAATGTAACCAGAATTATTTTCTCGAAATCAATAGGAACCATTATTTTTTTATTTGCTATTTCCCAGAAAATAACAGCCTCGATTAGTACTATGAGGGGGATTAAGGGGATAGTAAGAGATGACAAAGGAACAATCACATCAGCAGAAGCCAAATGAGGTGATAACAGAATAGTAAATATTATCAAAAACAAACATTTGTTTCCCATGATATGGCCCATAAATTATTAATCATATATATTTTTCTAAATAACTTCACAAAAAAGTATTTTTTTCAAATTTAGCCCCCTTCCTCTACTTCGTTTTTCCTGCTGCCCCTTCATCTTCGCTTTATATGGTGCCCTTCCCGATATGTTCTGCCTGCCCTTGTGGTGAGGAGCTCGAATTTAATTTTTCATTGTGGGTTGGGGGGAGTTGTATTGGGTTGTTGTGTGTGGAGTGTCGCCATTGCTGTTAAAATATATAAATTATGAAATGTGCAACACTTAATCTAGATCGGAAGAGCAC
>JAHYJP010000177.1 GCA_019429055.1 Bacteroidales bacterium | reverse complement strand
TTTTTCAAGCTGATAGGCTGTAGGTATTGTAATGGGTTCTCTTCCCTTAATTAAATCATTAATTTTCTCCCTTGGCCGGCCCATTCTTTCTGCAAGTTCGGCCTGGCTCATGCCAATAAAATCAATATGCTCCTGGATAGTATAACCAGGAGGGGCTAATAGTGATTTCGCTATTTCAAGTGCCGTTGCCATCTTACAATATTTTTTTGGTATTTGTTCCTAATGGTAGTCTTCAATTTCGATGATCCTTATTTTTGTAACCTCTTCCCAGTTAAGGCCTCCTTCATCCTTTCGCGGGATTGGGTCGTGGTCTGGTTCAAATATAACTCTGTAGTTGCCTGAAAAATAACAAAAAAGTTAAGTTTAATTTCACTAATTGTTTTACGGTAACGCCTGTTTTAATAATATTGGTTGTAAATGGATTACCTCACAAATATAAACCACATTTTTAATTTCCCTCATATTTTCCGGGTTTTGCTGTTAGATAGAGGGGCTTTATGGATTTTTTATGGGTATACAAAAAGCAGGTACTTGTCCGCCGGCAGGCGGGTTGTTGCCCATAAGCCTTCAATACACACAATACTTAGGCTGCATTAAGTAAGAACCGGAATAATAACTGCTATAAAAATTACAACAAACGCCATTTGCATGTAATAATTCTTAACAAACAACCCTGTTAGCACCAGCAGTTCATCATCCGGCCCGGCATCTATGTGCCCTTTGGTTGTTGAGCTTTTGAATTTCATAATTGTGCCATCGGTGTCAGAAAGGCTCCATTGGGTATTCCAAACATTATCGTATTTCCAGTTTGTTGTTTTCCCATTCAGAGTTATTGTGGCTTTGCTTCGCCAGCTATTATACTGAATTTTTCCAACAATTTTATGGTTTGTGCTATCAACAATTTCTGTACTTTGATTAAAGAATCCATGCGTCCTGAAAAGATACTCCCTGCCTCTTATTATACCTTTTGCAGATTGAGAAAATGAACTTTCTTTCAAATCTCCAATATGATCGCCATTAGCGTAAATTTTACACAAATTACTAAAAACACCTTTTGTCCATGTTAAACTCGTTTTCATAAATCACAATTTTGTTTTAATATTTCTGTAATAGTCAGTTAAAAAATCTATAAATAAAAGGTTTGCCTGCTTAACAGGCTATACAACAGAATGTATCTGGTTATTCCTTTTCAAACTCTTTTAATCGTTCAATCAGCTTTTCTACCCTGGTAAACCTCTTGTCATACAAATGCCTGTTTATCAGGTATACGGCCAGATAGGTGATTGCTAAATAGCCCATGCCTCTAACAGCCAGCAGCTCTAAATGGACAAAAAGGTCAACATTATTTACAGTTTTGGAAAACAGGAGTATTAATGGCAAAAGGTATAAGGGGAAAAGCCACATTTGAATTTTTCTGAATCTTAAAACCGTTCTTTTCACATGAGCCACCTTTGCTTGCAGCTTTACCATGGGCATGCCGTAATAATCAATCTGTTTCAGCAACCCAATTTTGATATATGAGAATCTCATATAAAGAATAGCTATAATTATGGCTATCAACCCAACTAAAAAAAACTTTGGTTCTGCAATCAGCCTGCCAGACAGGATAAGAACAGCTGCGGCCACTATGCCACCACCTATAAGCTCTATCCACTCCGATGTGTATGGGTAATCCATCTGGTCTTCAGTTTTTTCAAGACTATCCTTCCGTAGCTTCTCCTCATCAACCCTTAGGTTTTGAGCCAGATTCTCATCAAAAGAACTCCAGGCTTTTTTTATCTCATCTAAGTCCATAATTGAAAAGTTTAATGTTTATCAAAATACTCTCTGAGTCTGTCTTTTATGCGGCTGATCTTTGTGGCCACATTCGTTTCTGAAATACCAAGGATTTCAGCAATATCTCTATACTTATTTTTATCCAGGTAAAGCAGCATGAGGGCCTTGTCCAGTTCATCCAGTTTGCGGATAAAGGAATAAAGCAAAGCAACATTCTCTTCCATTTCAATACTTTTACTGCCATCGGCTATGGTTAGTAATGAATCATCAATGGTTGCCCTGTTGGTTTTGTGCTTAGATTCATTTCTGTAGAAAAGGAAGGCTGTATTCAGAGCAACCTGATATATCCAGGTAGATAGTTTTGTCCGGCCATCATATCGTGGCAGCGATTTCCACAGCTGTTCCAGTATTTCCTGCTCCAGATCTTTTCGTAATTCGCTATCCTTGCAATAAGTATAGCAAACCTTATAGATTAACCGCTGATTTTCTTTTATGATAGATATAAAGCTCTCTTTATCCACTTCCATTTTTTTGTATACCATATAGTTTGCAGAAAAAGTAAAATTATCACATAATTTTATTTTTTTTCATTATTCAAAACTCATAAAACCATGAAGGATATATCATATTTTTAATTCCGTTATTGTTTCTCGGTTTTGTTGTCAGATAAGGGAGCTTAATGGGTTTTTTATGGGGATGCAAAAAGCAGGTATCTGTTTGGAGAAAGGGTATTGCGGGATGGAATTGGTTTTGGCTGGTAATGAGCGGAAATACAACCAACCGGAGGGAGCTCAGCGACGCTGATTTCCGCTTAGCGGGATGTGTTTTATAGTTTCAGCTTCCGGATCATTTTGCAGGGATTTCCTGCTGCAAATACATCTGAAGGGATATCCCTGGTGACCACGCTGCCTGCACCAATAACGCTTCTGTCGCCGATGGTAACACCGGGACAGATCACCGCACTTCCGCCAATCCACACATCTTCACCAATGGTAATGGGCCTGGCAAACTCCAGTCCCAAAGCTCTTTGATCAGATTCCATGGGGTGAGTAGCTGTGTAAATCTGTACGTTGGGTCCGAATAAGGTTCTGCTTCCAATGGTTACGGGCATAACATCCAGTACAATGCAGTTGAAATTGAAGAATACCTTATCTCCCGTATAAATGTTTGATCCATAATCACAATAAAAGGGCGGTTGCAGCCAGAGATCGGTTCCGGCATTGGGTAGTAATTCATCCAGGATTTTTTTCCTTTTTTCAGCTTCATCCTCCCCTGAATCATTTAAGGCTTTGATGAGCAGACGGGCTTTTAACCGCTCCCGGGTGAGTTCCTCATCCAGGGCATTGTATAACTCGCCGGAGAGCATTTTTTGCTTTTCTGTTTTCATGCGATTCGCAAAGTAAGGACTATTCGATACCCTCTATTCTGTCTTTATAAACATTCGTAAGCTTGTGATATCTGGATGTTTCAATGATATCATCCCATTTTTCATTCAAGAAAGCATGTAATTCCTGGATTCTTAAATTACCGGTTCTAATGTGAATAACCCTGGGTGGAGAACTTTTATAGAGTATTTTATTGGAGAAATCGGCATCTTTACTAATTATGGTTAATTCATTTTTCTTTGCGTAATCCCATATTTCCTCATCTGTCATTGAATCATTGAGATCAAAAACATGAATGAATTCTTCATTTTGCCAAAGTTTAAAAAGATAAGGGAGGTTAGCATCTATAATGAATTTCGCCATTATGCAACAGGTTTAATCACATAATTTTTGTTCATTAATTCAGCAGCAAATTTAAGGCAGGCCGCAATGTCCTCCTTTACCAGACCGGGGTATTGCTTAAGGATTTCTTCAGCAGTATCTCCTGCACTTAGAAACTCAAGTATGGTGTTTACAGCAATCCGGGTTCCCCGAATGGTAGGTTTGCCATTGCAAATGTTCTGATCGATTGTTATTCTGTCAGTTAAATATTCCATTTTGGTCTTTTTTACAAATTTAATGATTTTAGAAATGGAAAGTAAAAGCAGAAAATTAAAATGCTACCGGTAATTACATGAATACTTACACCGTCTTCGAATATTGCCCCTTCCCCTGGATAAGCAACGGATCAAATTCCATGGCAATGTTGCGTACTACCAGGAAACCGTTTTGCAGCAACTGGATACGGTTGTCGTTGATTTGCAGCAATCCGTCGTCGGCGAAGGGTTTAAGCTTCTCGGGGTTGTAGCCGGTGATGGTTTTCAGTTGTGCAACACCGGTATTCAGTTCTTTTGCCAGGGCATCGAAATCCAGGAATCCGTTGCACATGATCTGGTTGATGACTCTGCGGCGAATTTCATCTTCGCGGGTGAGTTCATAGCCTTTTTCTGTGGCAAAGCCGGTTTGCTCAATGGCTTCGATGTATTTTTTATGGCTTTTGATGTTCTGGTAATACCCGCCCTGTAACTGGCTTATGGATGTGGCGCCAAAACCGTATACCTGCCCGGTGGTTTCCTGGGTACAGTAACCCTGGAAATTGCGATGCAGCTTTTTGTTTTTCAGCGCTACAGAGAGTTCATCACCCGGTCTGGCGTAATGGTCCATGCCGATGGCTTCGTAGCCGTTTTGCGTAAGAAGGGTGTAAGCGGTTTCAAACATGGCCAGTTTTTCTTCGGGTGCCGGCAAACCTTTCTCTTCCAGAATCTTTTGTGCCGATTTTACCCATGGAACGTGCGCATAAGAGAACGTAACCAGCCGGTCGGGAGAAATTTGAATGGCCTTTTCAATGGTTTTCCGGAATGAATCAGGTGTTTGGCCGGGCAATCCATAGATCAGGTCGATGTTCACTCCGTCCATTTTATTGGCTTTCATACGGGCAATCAGTTCTTCCACCGGATATTTTGAAGGTTGCCGGTTTACCAGTCTCAATACTTCCTCATTAAAATCCTGTATTCCCAGGCTTAAGCGGTTAAACCCCATGGCAGCAAGTTGATCAATATGTTCCGGTTCCAGGTAGGCGGGGTTGCACTCCATGGCTATTTCAGCCTTAGCAGCGGGTTTGTAAATATTGAGCAACTCTTTCATCACTTTTTCAACAAAGGAAAGGTCGATGGCGTTGGGTGTGCCGCCACCCCAGTGGATCTGGGTGAGGGGACGGCCGGTATCCAGCAGCCCTGAAACCGAGTGTATCTCTTTGATCAATGCATCGATATAACGGCTTACCAGATCATCACCGGGGTAGCAGGTGGTATTGCAGCCACAGAAGTGGCAAAGCTGCCTGCAAAAGGGAATATGGATGTAAAGTGATATATTTTCCGGTTGCTGATGATTGGATTGCACAAGCATATCCTGGTAGCTTACAGCATCTATACCATCATGAAAAAAGGTGGCCGGCGGATAGCTGGTGTAGCGCGGACCGGGTTTATTGTATTTTTGAAGAAGGGTAATATTCATTGTAAATAATTAAAATCCGAAATTCAAAGCACGAGTGTTTTTGTCTCGCAAAGTCGCAGAGACGCGGTTTTAAAAAATCACAGTGTGATTTTTACTTAGCAGCGGGTTTCAATGAGCGAATAATGTTTATGTTGCTATTATAGTTTTGGGGATATTCATGTTTTTTCACATCCCCCAGTCTCCGTTAAAAGAGGGAGCAGACCGGAATTTACTTCGGCCTTCGGACTCCATTCTCCGTTCTCCGTTTTCCGTTTTCCCTACCAGTGCACCTGCTTCACAAAATCCACCACAAATTTAACATTCTCCACAGGTATGCCGGGCATAAGCCCATGGCCCAGGTTGAAGATCCATTTGGATTCCTGTTTGTGGAAAGGGATGAAATTGTACAATTCTTTTTTGATGGTTTCCTGGTCGGCGAAAAGAACACGGGGGTCGAGGTTGCCCTGCAATCCCACATTCTTATCCACCATGTCGCGGGCTGTGTAGAGTGATGTTTGCCAGTCGATACTCAGAAAATCGCAAATGTCGTGGTTTATTTCTTTGATACCGGTTCCGATTCCTTTTGGGAAAAAGATAAAAGGGGTGCCTGTGGCACGAACGGCATCAGCAATTTTTTTCACGGAAGGCATAAATACTTCCCGGTACCAGGTAAAAGGAACACTGCCGGCATGGGTGTCGAACAGCTGGAAAGCTGAGATTCCATGTTTTACCTGTTGCAGAGCATATTCAATGGTAAGCTCGGTAACAGCTTCTGCAAGTTTACGTGTTAAAAGTTTTTCTTTAAAAAAGAATTTTTCGGCATCAGTAAAATTAGAACGTGTTCCCAATCCCTGCAACATGAAAAGCATAACGGTAAGCGGGGCACCTGAGAAACCCACCAGTGGAGTGTTATTTCCGGGCGTTTCAAGTATTTTATCAATGGCATTGTAAATGTATTGAAGCTTACCGGGATCGGGGTTTAACTTTTGCAACGGATCATTCACATCTTTCAGGGGTTTTTCAAATACCGGCCCCTTATCGGTAAAATCAAGTCCCATGCCCATGGCATAAGGAATGACAAGAATATCGGAAAATAAAATAGCGGCATCCACACCCAGGTCATCCACCGGAAGAAGGGTAACTTTTGCTGCCAGATCGGGATCTTTCATCATTTGCCAGAAAGTGTATTGCTCCTTCAAAGCCCGGTAGGAGGGCAGCACTCTGCCTGCCTGGCGCATAAACCAGACTGGGGGACGGTCGGTGGTTTTACCTTGTAGTGTATCCAGAAATATATTTGTCATTCGTTTTTTTTAAATCATTATTGTGCGGTAAATGTATGAGACAAATTTACCTTTTGTGTTTCGCTGCTCTGCAGCTTTCATTTTGCTATCCTAATTGAAAAGTTACAAATGTTATCGCTGCTCTGCAGCTTTTAAACCCTTCAATCCTTCAATCCTTCAATCCTTCAACTCATCAACCTATCAACCTATCAACCCATTTACAATCCTTTCAACGCCTTCAAACTCGCTTCCACCGTCCTGTCAATCTCTTCATCAGTAATGCATGCCGGAATAAATGCTGCTTCAAATTGCGAAGGGGGCAGGTAGATTCCCTGCTCAAGCATGGCCCTGAAATATCTGCTGAATTTTTCGGTATCAGACTGATTGGCATCATCAAAGGATTTTACTGCATCCAGTTCTGTGAAAAACAGCGTGATCATAGAGCCGACCCTGTTTATAACACCTTTATGACCGGTTTGTTTCAGATTTTCACGCAAACCTTTTTCCAGGCGAGCTGATTTTTCTTCAAGGTTTTTGTGGAAATCAGGAGTTTCATGAATGATTTTAAGGGTTGCCATTCCGGCTGCCATGGCCAGCGGGTTACCTGACAGGGTTCCCGCCTGGTAAATAGGGCCTGCCGGGGCCAGTTTTTCCATGATTTCTTTGCGTCCACCATAGGCACCTACCGGAAGTCCGCCACCAATGATCTTACCCAGACAGGTAATATCCGGGGTTATTCCGAAGTACTCCTGTGCTCCGCCTTTGGCGAGTCTGAAACCGGTCATAACCTCATCAAAGATGAGCAATGAACCATATTTTTGGGTAAGTCCTCTGAGGCCTTCCAGAAACTCTTTGTCAGGAATCACTACGCCCATATTTCCTACAACAGGCTCGAGAATTACAGCAGCTATATCATTTCCATGATTTTCAAACAGCCGGGCAACATCTTCCAGATCGTTGTAACGGGCTGTGAGTGTATCCTGTGCAGTTCCCTGTGTAACTCCGGGACTGTCGGGCAGACCCAGGGTTAGTGCTCCTGAGCCGGCTTTGATCAGAAAGCTATCGGCATGGCCGTGATAGCAACCTTCAAATTTGATGAATTTATCGCGGCCGGTATATCCTCGTGCCAGGCGAAGGGCGCTCATGCAGGCTTCTGTACCTGAGTTTACCATGCGGACAATATCCATGGAAGGCTTCATTTTTTTGATCTGCTCTGCCAGTTCTGTTTCTGCAACGGTAGGCGCACCGTAGCTTGTGCCCTTTTGGGCGGCTTCGGTAATGGCTTTGATAACACGCTCATCAGCATGACCCACGATCATAGGTCCCCATGAAGAAACGTAATCGATATATTCGTTTCCATCAATATCCCACATTTTTGCTCCTTTGGCTTTGGCAATAAAAA
>JAHYJP010000176.1 GCA_019429055.1 Bacteroidales bacterium | reverse complement strand
CCATAAATAGTTAATTCGCGAAGCGAACGAACGTCTTCATTGGGGCTCATTTGTAAAACACCCACTTGCTGCGCTTTTCTTTCATATTCGCCTGGAGTATAGGCATACCATTTAGCTGCTTCGGGAAGTTCATCCTTGTTGATTTTCACACCTGCCTCTTCAAGTTTTTTCTCCAGTGCTATTCTTACCTCAAATCCTTCGCGGATTTTGCTGATAAAGCGCTGGTGGTCGAAGTTTGCGTTGGTGATGGTCATAAACAATCCTTCGAAAATAAACTGATCTTCTTTCGATGTGTCCAGGCCTTTTTCTTTCGCCATGTTATTGTATACTGCCATACCTCTTAACTGGTACATCAGAACGTCCATAATACTGGCGAGTTCGGGTTCTTTTCCGCATACACCTTTGATGGTGCATCCTGTGCCTTTTGCGGCTTCCTGACATTGAAAACAAAACATACTCATAATTTAATCTCCTGTTTTTTTAAGGGTTTATTAATTTAACAAGCTTACTTGTTTAAAGGTTTATAATTCTTTTTACATCCATTCTTCACTTCTGATTTCGCCATCCAGTCCTACTACCAGAGCTTTAACGGGTACTTTCCGGCTGGCATTCTGTACGGCCAGTTTGGCCATTTGAAGCAATCCTGAGCAGCAGGGTACTTCCATTACCATTACGGTAAGGGTGTTGATCTTTGCATGATCGATCATGGCAGTAAGTTTTTCAATGTAAATATCCTTACCCTGATCCAGTTTGGGGCAGGCAATGGCGAGGCCTTTACCTTTTAAGTATTTGCTGTGGAAGTTGCCCATTGAAAAGGCCACACAATCGGCTGCCATAAGCACATCAGCATCCTGAAAATAGGGTGCCTGGGGGTTTACCAGGTGCAACTGCACCGGCCATTGTCTTAATTCTGATTGTTGAGCCACCGAAGTTGCTGTTGTGGTTGCAGTAGTTGCTTCAGGACGGTCAAAGCTCATCATTCTGGATCCGGGGCAACCGCCACCGGCGTGGGGATTCATTTCCATTTTAATTTCTTTTTTAAAGGTTTTTGCTTCTTTAGGTTCGGAAGTATAATTTTTTAGTTTTTTGAGATCAACATTCAGGTTGTTGTCAATGATATATTGTATGCCCTGCTCTGCGAATTCGGTCTGATTATGATCTATCAGGTGGTTAAGATGGGCTATAACAGTAGCTTCGCCGCTGGGAGAGATACGCTCCATTACCTTAATTTCATCGTAGGGCTCAGCCTCACGCTCTTCGAGGGTTATGGCGCCTACAGGGCAATCACCTATACATGCTCCCAGTCCATCGCAATATAAATCACTTATCATGCGGGCTTTTCCGTCAATCATTTGCAAAGCTCCTTCGTGGCAGCCATCCACACATAATCCACATCCGTTGCAAAGGTCTTCGTCGATTTTTATGATGGTTCTTTTCATTTCTTTTAATCGTTTATTCGTTGGTATATTAAATAGTATTATTTTTTTCGGGTTTTAATTTTTAAAGGGCAATTACTTTTCTCCCCATAAGATAACTTCGGAATTCATTGGTGAATTTTTGTTCCAACCCACCGAATATACAACTGGAAAAAGGACAGTTTTCGCAATGCATTTTGCAGGTATTGTCTTCCAGTTCTCCTTCAATCAGATTATAAATGTCAAGCAATGATTTTTCTTTGGCTTTTTCACTTAGTATAAATCCTCCTTTCGGGCCGCGGGTAGAAACCAGATATCCGTTTTTTACCAGTTGCTGTAATATCTTCGAAGTATGGTTTTTTGAAAAGCCTGTAGTATCGGCAATCTCCTGGGTGCTTATTAGCTTATCACTCCGGGCAATTAAACCCATGCTGTGAATGGCTATTGTAGCGGCTTCTGATATGTTCAGGACTTTACTCATATTTTTATACAGGTATTCAGGTAAAAGAATACGCAAATGTATAAATGATTTTAGGAATAAAAAAATAATTGTGGTATTATTTTACCACAATATTTGAATTATTTTTCAGTGAATTGAAAATCAATTTATTGCGATGTGATTTATTTTCAGAAAAATTTTCAGGTGAAAACCCCCTTTTATTAATCCATAAAACCCGCAAAAAAGGAAGCATCAATTTTTTAACTTTGGCTGTTTTTTGTTTTATAAAACAATATTGATGAGAAATGCGGGTTTAATATTGAGTTAACCTGTATTTTATTATCAGAAATAAAACTTATTAAGGATACCGAGCTTGAAAAAAAAGGCAATTATATTATTTTTTATACTGCTGACCAGTCCTTTGCTTTTGCTGAAGAGTAATGCCCAGCGGCCTGAAGAACAGGAGCCACCCCTTACCCGAATACTCTTTATTTTTGATGCATCGCAGAGTATGTTTGCCCGCTGGCAAAGTGATATGCGCATTAATATTGCCCGAAACCTTCTGATTGAACTTCTTGACAGCCTTGATGGCATTGATAACACTCAGCTGGCATTGCGTGTATATGGTCACCAGAAAAGGTTTCCCCCGCAGGACTGCGACGATACCAGGCTTGAAATCCCCTTTGCTGATAATAATGTGAGTCGTATCAAGCAACGTTTGCGCACTATAACCCCCCGGGGTACCACACCCATCGCCATGTCGCTTGAGCGGGCTCAGCATGATTTTCCGCCGTGCGATAATTGCCGTAATATCATTGTTCTGATAACTGATGGTATTGAGGAGTGCGGTGGCGATCCCTGTGCTGTTTCCAGAGAATTACAGAAAAAAGGGATTATACTTAAACCTTTTGTGATTGGTATAGGTAGGGATTTTCGGGCCGATTTTGAATGTGTGGGCATTTATTTTGATGCAACCAGCGAAGTTGAGTTCCGTCAAAGTCTTAATATTGTTATTTCGCAGGCGCTAGATAACACCACGGCCCAGGTAAACCTGCTCGATGTAAGCGGTATTCCATCCGAAACCAATGTTCCCATAACATTTTATGATAACCACAGCGGGAGGATTATGAATAATTTTGTGCATACCCTTAATTTCAGGGGTTTGCCTGATACTTTATATTATATGGATCCGCTGATGGTTTATGACATGGTAGTACATACAATGCCACCGGTAAGGGTTAATAATATTAAAATTAATCCCGGCAGGCACAATATCATTCATGCTGATGTTCCGCAGGGAAGTTTGACTCTGCTGGCCGGTGGAACTACCCAGATAAAATATAAAGCCATTGTGCGCCAGGCGGGTCACGGCGAAACCCTTACAACCCAGATTTTCGGTGAAACAGAAAATTATCTTGTTGGCAGGTATGATCTTGAAATTCTTTCATTACCCCGTATTCAGGTTAAAGGGGTTGAGATCAGTCAGAGCCATACCACCAAGGTTGAAATACCCCAGCCGGGAATTGCTGTAATTCGTTTACCGGCCCAGGGGTTTGCCAAAATACTTCATGAAGAGGGCAACGAACTGAAGGAAATTCATGTGATACGCGAAAATGTAACAAGTGAAACGCTCTATTTACAGCCAGGCAACTACAGGGTAGTTTTCCGATCCAAAGTTTCCAACCTGACCGTCTTTTCCATTGACAGGCCCTTCCGGATACAGTCGGGGATTTCTACAATGGTTAACCTCAATCAATAGTTTATATTAATTTTGTTATCAGAGCGTTGTAAGAAAAATTTCCGCAGCATTAAACCATCGCCGGAAATTTTAGTCTTACAGGATAAATGCATTTTCACTTTCATGGAGCATTATTCTGATGAGCAGTTACTGGAGTTATTCCATAATTCGGACAATCCTAATTATGCTTTTAACCTGTTGATAAAGAAATACCAGGAAAAAGTTTACTGGCATGTAAGAAGGCTGGTTATAGACCATGAAGATACCAACGATATTGTTCAGGATGTTTTTGTGAAGGCCTGGAAGAATCTCGACAACTTCAGGGCAGAATCCGGTCTTTTTACCTGGCTTTACCGAATTGCAACCAATGAAGCTCTTACCTTTCTGAAAAGTAAAAAAAGAAGATTTTTTATTCCATGGCATGATGTGGAAAATACTCTTACACAGAGGCTTGAAACAGATGCCCACTTTTCAGGAAACGAAATCCAGAAAAAACTTCAGAAAGCCATTCTAAGCCTGCCCGAAAAGCAGCGAATAGTTTTTAATTTGAGGTACTACGATGAGCTTAAATATGAAGAAATGTCGAAAATACTTGACACATCTGAGGGTGCACTTAAAGCATCTTACCATCATGCGGCAAAAAAAGTTGAAGAATACGTAAAAAACCATTAAACCTTAGGGAATATTTCTTGTCTAAATTCAGTAAAATTTAAAGGTCATGAAAAACGATGATATAAATAAAGAACTGAGAGACTTAGCTCCAGGGCTTGAAAAGCTCAAAGGAGAAAATCCGTTTCATGTTCCTGCCGATTACTTTGAATCATTGCCTGAGAGCATAAGCAGCAGAATTCATTCAACATCCTCTTCTGCTAAAAGAGACTTTGGATTTTTTACCTTGCCAAGGCTGGCAATTATTACCACTTCAGTTTTACTTTTTGCATTTTTAGGATACTTCTTTTACCTGAATATGCCATCTGAAACCTATCTGACAGAAGCCGAACAGGAGTTATTTGATAATCATCTGGCCTGGTATTCCAATTATCAAACTGATGCCTATTACGATATTATTATGGACAATGATAATGATACAGAGATGTCGGAACTGGTATTTGACGAGGATGAAGTACTGGATTACCTTTTAAGTTATACCGGATATTATCTGGATTTTCCACCGGATGCTGCAGAAGATCTATGGTAGGATTTGAACTAAAAAAACGAACTGAACAACTTAAAAAAAAATTGTCATGGCAAAAAAATCTTCATTACTGAGTTTTACAACTTTTCTGATAATAATTCTCATTTTTCAGACAGGCTGGGCCCAGGGTGGTCCCGGACAAAGCCAGGAACGTCAGGAGCAAATGGAAGCCCGCCGGATAGCCTTTATTACAAGAGAATTGTCGCTTACCCCGGCCGAAGCCAAAGAATTCTGGCCTGTGTATAACGAATACCATAACAAAAGGAATGAAATGATGAGAAAACATCGGGCTCAAAGGCAACAGGTAAATAATCTGGATCGCTTATCGGAGCAGGAATTACTTGAAATCGCCGATGCCGAGATTACCAATATGGAAGAAATGGCTGCATTGAGAAGGGAGTATCATGAGAAGTTCAAAACCATCCTTCCGGTGAAAAAAGTCATTGAACTTTACGAAGCTGAGCGTAATTTCAACAGGAATCTTCTGCGCGAAAGCCGTGGCGTGCAAAGGGGAGGAGGCCGCGGCCGCAATTAACTTTACGGAAAAACCCTTTCAAGGAATCTTCTGAAGCGATTGGGTCTTTCCCTTTCTCTGCGTTCCTGCCGGCGATGTTCTCTCTCGCGCGGACTACCAAATATATTCTCCCACCAACCTTCTGATGGCAGTTCCTCCAGGTACATGGTACAGTTTATTAGAATTGCAAGACTGTCGGGTAGGGGTGTAAAGTTGCCGCTCACATATTTACGTGTATTTCCGTTTCTTTGAATGCTGCGGTGATATTCGCCCCAAAGTGGTACTGCACTTGCTGATGAGCTCATGGGGGCACCATAAAGATGGGCAAAAGCAGGGTTTTCAACACCTGTCCACACGCCTGTAACCAATCCGGGAGTAAATCCGATAAACCAGGTATCGGCATTTTTTTGTGTGGTTCCGGTTTTGCCGGCCACATCCCCGGTCAAGCCAAACTGGCTTCTTAGCCTACCAGCAGTGCCATTGTCAACAGCTGCTTTCAGCATATCGGTTATCATCAGAGCAGTAGATTCTTCCCATGCTCTGGATGATGAACTCTGGGATTCTCTTTTATACAATATGTTGCCGTTGCTGTCTTCAATACGCAAAATCCAGAAAGGTTGCAGTGTAGAACCGTCATTCAGAAACGTAGAGTAAGCTGTTGTCATTTCGAGCAGACTTACATTAGCGGTGCCCAGTGCCAGTGAAGGCACGGCAGGCAGGCGCGAAATAATACCTGCCTTGCGGGCATTTTCCATAACAGGAATAACTCCGGTCATACTGATGTAATGGGCCGAAATGGTATTGATGGAATGCGCCAGGGCACCTTTCATGCTGTAATATCCGTCGTAAACTCCCGAAACATTTTCAGGTGCCCAGTCTTCATAATCGCTGTATACAACAAGTTCATTGCTTACGTATTCGCACGGATCGATGCCCATTTCAAGGGCAGTAGCATATACAAAGGGTTTAAAAGTAGATCCGGTCTGTCGTTTGGACAGTACATGATCATACTGGAAAAACCTGAAGTCATTTCCTCCTACCCAGGCTTTTACATGGCCATTGTCCGGATCAATGGATACCAGTCCGGAGTGCAGGATCTGCTGCATCCTGAAAATGGAATCCCACGGGCTCATTTGCAGGGTCTGGGGTCCATCCCATGAAAAGATTTCCATGGGCATCTCTTTTCTGAAAGCTTCTTCAATTTCCTGTGCGGTGAGTTTTTCCTTTTGCAGGGATTTGTATCTGTCTGATCCGATCATCAGATCGCGCAACAAGCTGGTTGCCCGGCTTTTTGCAGCTTGTCTGTAGTAGCCATCCATGACTTTCTGTTGTGCAGTCAGTTGTCGTTTGATGGCTTCTTCCGCCAGGCGCTGAAGATCGTAATCGATAGTAGTATACACTTTTATACCGTCGGTATAAAGGTTGTGGTTTGTACTATGCAGGTTGTTGTAATCCCTGAGAATACCGGTGGCATCATGTCTTACCCTTTCGCGGAAATACGGAGCAGGACCCACGTTGTGGGCCAACGGGCTATAGTTTAGTTTTAATGGAATGGCTTTAAGTGAATCGGCTTTCTCATCTTCAATATACTCGTATCGTTGTAACTGACTAATAACAACGTTTCTGCGTTCAGTCGCCCTTTCGGGAAAACGGCGAGGGTTATAAAAACTGGTGGCTTTTAACATACCAACCAGTACCGCAGCTTCCTCGATCTTAAGATCGTAGGGATTTTTATTGAAAAAACGGAGAGATGCCGCGCTGATTCCGAAAACATTTCCCCCGAAAGGGACAGTATTAAGATACAGAAGCAGGATATCATCCTTGCTGTAAATCCTTTCAAGCCGGTTGGCAATGATAAACTCCCTGAACTTGCTTACCGGAAGCGAGAAGATTCCGTTGTTATTTCTGGGGTAGAGATTTTTGGCAAGCTGCTGACTCAATGTACTCCCGCCACCTGCTGAGCTTTCTCTCATTAATATGGTCCGAAACAAAACCCGTCCAAGACTCCGGTAATCTATCCCCCTGTGCTGGTAAAATCTTACATCCTCGGTTGCAATCAGGCAATTGACAACATTTTCCGATATCTGATCGAGGTTAACCTGGGTACGGTCAATAATGAAGTACTTTCCCAGCAGCTCGCCACCTTCGGCATATACTTCGGAAGAAACGTAGTTATCGATAGAAGCGAGTTCACTTTTTCCCGGTAGTTTGCCCCACAAACCCATCCATACTGTAAGAAAAAACAGGAATAATAATACTGGCACAGAAATAATTGCAACAACAACTGCAGGTATGTATTTTTTGAAAGAAACTCCGGGTGATCTTCTCTTCTTCTTTCTCCGGTTATGGTAATCAGATGTCTTTTTGATGGATTTCAATTCTGTTAAGGTGTTTAGTGTCCTCAGCAAGGATCAGAAAAAAACTGATCAAAAGATAAAAAATAACGAAACTCCGGCAACACTTATTATGGCACCGGCAACTTCTTTCCAGCTGACCTTCTGTTTAAAGAAAATAA
>JAHYJP010000175.1 GCA_019429055.1 Bacteroidales bacterium | reverse complement strand
GGGTATGAGGGTGCGTTTTCAGATCATATTACAGGATATGATAAACTCGCCGGGGAATTTCAAAAGAAGGCAGCTATTGCCCAACTGTCTGGTATGGATTTACGGAATAAGGAAGTAATTGACATAGGATGCGGGACAGGCATTATTTCATTTCTTGCTCTTGAATTGGGGGCCAAAAAAGTTACTTGCGGAGATATCTCGCAATATATGTTAAACCTGGCAGAAGAAAATTCTAAAGTGGCTGGTTATGATTCAAACCGCATTCATTTTTGTCAGTTTGATGCCGAATCATTACCATTTGATGATAATAGTTTTGATATAGTGCTTACAGGGATGTCTTTTGGATTATTTCCCGATCAGGAAAAAGCAGTCAATGAAATGTTTCGTGTTCTGAGACCAGGAGGTTTAATTTCATTGGGAGCCCATGGTCCGGAACATTATTGGGAGGCTATTGATACTACTATTCGGGCTCTTAATAAAAGGCATGTTCTGGGTTATCGCTTTGAGTTCTGGCCACGAACCGAGAAGCAGATCCTTAACTTAATGAAAGATACTGGATTCAAAGATGTCCGGACAAACAGGTTCATCTGGCGAAACCTGTTCATTACGACAGCTGATGCATGTGATTTTTTTGCGGCTGTTACTTCAAACTGGTGGTACGCAAAAATTCCTGAAAGTAAGAGAGTGCAGGAATATCAGAAAGCAAGAGAGTGTTTTGAAGCCAGAAAAATCAGGCAGGTTACCGATGATGTGATTATTGGATACGGGAAGAAACCGGAATGAGAAACTTCCGCCGGCACTGAAAGATGAATTGCTTTGATAACAAAGTTTCTCAAAACAGAAAGTAAGCTATTGCACTAAACTTCTTTGTTTTTAAACATTTTCAGGAGTGCGCTAATACTTTCTATCGAGATGGACTTCATCACCTTTGGTAATCCAAGTGAGTCTTTTAAAGCTATTGCTCTTCTGGTTAATGGAAACTTTTCATCCGGATCAATAATTACTTCCAGAATTACCGGTCCGTTAATTTCCAAAGCGTTTTTCACTGTTGAAGCAATATCTTCGGGCTTTTCAATTCTGAATCCCTGAGCTCCGAAAGATCTGGCAATTGATACAAAATCGATGTCGGTAAACATGCTTGCTGAGATTCTGCCCTGGTAAGACAGTTCCTGAACATCATGGATCGCTCCAAGACGATTATTCTTCAGGATAACCCAGATAACGGGAATTTTGTAATCCACGGCAGTAAGTACCTCCATACCTGTCATCAAAAAATCCCCGTCGCCGCAAATGCATACGACAGGTGATCCGGGTTTTCCCAATTTCCCGCCAATACAGGCAGCCACCGACGAACCCATGCAAGCCATTCCGGATGGCAGAAAATTCATTCCTTCAGGATATGATTGGAAATACCTCAGGATCCACGAATATGTGTTTCCCATATCCCCAAATATCAAAGTGTCCCTTGGCAGACTATTTCTCAATTCTTTCATAAGTCTCTGTGGTTTCAAAGGCAGCTTATCAGAGTAGCTTTCGTGTTCGTTATAATATTGCATGGATTCCTTGAAAGGAATCAGGTCCCGTTCAGGTTTGGGCGGAAGGCTAAGGAGATATGAATTCAAGGAATGAAGCGCATCATTTGCATCAGCCACAAGGCCAACTTTTACTGAATAGTTTTTGCCAATCTCATTCGGATCGATGTCAATCTGAATCAGAGCTTTTAAAGGTTGAAGTTTGGGATCCCAACCATGACTCGTCATTTCACTGAAATCCGTACCAACCACCAGTAGCACATCAATATTAGATCTCAGATAAGTGTTGGCTGCCTTTGAACCCCGGATGCTTAAGCATCCCAACGAGAGGGGATGATCTTCCGGAAAAACTCCTTTGGCCTTTCCCGAAGTCGCAACCGGAATCTGTAATCTCTCAGCCAGTTCAATAATTATACCATCATCTGCACATCTGGAGGCACCATATCCAATAAGCATTGCCGGATTCTCAGCGTTGTATACAAGATCACCAATAATTTTGATCTGATCCATACTGAGCGCATTTGCACCCTTTACTGGCCGATAGTTTTCCGGAAGCATTATCTCTTCACTGATTTCTTCAAGCTGAATATTTGAGGGAAATGCTATATGCACCGGACCAGGCCGGCCTGTCAGAGCCGCCCTGATAGCAGATCGGAGTGTCCTTGACATAGAGCTTTTGTCTGTTATCATAACACTCATTTTCGTGATATTTTTGAATAGAGCACATTGGTCAATCGTTCGTCCATGTCCTGTAGCTTCCTGATGGGCACTCCGTCCAAAAGCTTTGGTGCCAACCTGTCCTGTTATTACAAGCAAGGGAATAGAATCCATATAAGCTGCTGTAACTCCACTTACCAGGTTAGTAGCACCCGGGCCTACAGTACCGCAACAGACTCCAAGATTTCTTGTAACAGCGGCATAGCCATAAGCCATAAATGCACCTCCGGCTTCATGTTTAGTTAAAATCGGCTTAATCGAAGTTGTACGGTAAATGGCATCGTAGAGAGGTAATACATGTGCTCCTGGTACCCCAAACAGATATTTTACATTCTCCTGTTCCAGATATTTAGCCATTATTGCTGCTGTAGTGTCTTTCATCTGTACCTCCTTTTCAAGTTAATTTATATTCAAAATCTTCCTTGCCTCGAGAAAATCCCGGATTAAATTGTATATAAAGTTAAGAGACACATTTATCAATTCAAATTAAATTTTTTGAGTAAGTGAAAAGCCCGTGACCTGACCACATTTGGTCGTAATAAATTTACAACCAGAACCCAGAGGTAAATCTTTTTGTCTCCTTATGTATGTCAAGTGTTTTCAGACCTTCTTATGACGGTCAAAGAAGGGCGGATTTTTAAGAAAATCAAACATTACCACTGTAGCATTGTGTATTTTCCGGAATATATTTTCTATAAGCCCATATTGAGTCTTATAAATAACTGAATTGAAACTCTATATTAAAAATATGGTTTGCATCCGATGCCAGATGGAAGTTAAATCTGAGCTGGAAAAACTTGGATTACATCACACCAAAGTCGAATTAGGTGAGACTGAAATCATGGAAGAGCTGCTGGTTTATGATGAACTCAGCCTTACCGAAATTGCCTATAAACTTCATTACAGCAGCGTGGCTCATCTGTCAAACCAGTTTAAGAAAATGACAGGGCTTACCCCGTCACACTTTAAAAATCTCAAGAATAAAACTCGCCGTGCTTTGGGAAATGTGTGAATGATATAATCAGATGACGACCCGCATTTACGCAGTACAAAAAAAGTAACAGGCTATAGTGTCAATGCTACAGATGGTGAGCTTGGGAATGTAGAAGACTTTATAATTGACGACAGCAACTGGAAACTTCATTTTGTTATCGTTGAAAATCCTATTTCAGGTTATTGGCAGCAAACTCCCAATTAATAAGCTTATCCAACACGGTGGTTACATAGTCGGGGCGCTTGTTCTGATAGTCGAGGTAATAAGCGTGTTCCCACACGTCTATGGTTAGCAGTGGTGTTACACCCATGGTAAGCGGGGTTTCGGCATTGGGGGTTTTCATCACCTTTAACTTGTTGCCATCAAGCACCAGCCACGCCCAACCACTTCCAAACTGGGTTTTTGCGGCCTCGGTGAGCTCCTTTAAAAAGTCATCGAACGAACCAAATGATCCCTCTATCTTTTTCATTAAAACATCTGAGGGTCTTCCACCTCCATTGGAGGTCAGGCTATTCCAGAAAAATGTATGGTTCCATACCTGCGCACCATTGTTGAAAATGCCTGTCTGCCCCTTTTTACCGGCCGTTTTTTTAATAATCTCTTCAAGCGGCAGGCCTTCAAATTCGGTTCCTGAAATCAGTTTGTTCAGGTTGTCCACGTAGGCTTTGTGGTGTTTTCCGTAGTGATAGCTAATGGTTTTTGCCGAAATTACCGGCTCCAGTGCACTCTCTGCGAATGGCAGAGCTACTTGCTCAATTTGTTTTTTGTTGTTCATGACATCTAATTTTTAGATTTGACAATAATATGCTTTGTATTAAAAACGGTTTACGGTTTTGTTATTTCATTTTCATTAATTTCAATTTTCTGGCTCAATGGAGTTGATGGTTCATAGTTTTTTATCCCGACTACAGATGCCGGCAGGTTGAAACCGTTGGTAATTAATGCAGCAATAACATCATTCATAACCTTTGACCGGATGCTATGATGCACAGATCGTCTGGTAGTTTTAAATGTATCAACCCAAAACAGCACCCTTAAATTTATGGCGTTCGCAGCCAGTTCATTAATCGTGATGGCGGGCATTTTATCACCTTTTAAAACTCCCTCCACTTTATTTACTGTTTCAAGTATTACCCTTACGGCTTCTGTGGGATTATTTTCGTAAGTAATCCCAACCATAAATTCGTATCGTAAAAACCCGTCAATGGTGTAATTAAACAATGGGTTTTTAAGAATTATGGAGTTTGGTAAAAAAACATCTTTGCCATCTGGCGTTTTTAATAGTGTTTCACGAATACTTATATCCTTCACAAACCCTTCAATATTATTTACTTCAATTAAATCATCTAATCTAAATGGACTCTTAAAGGCGAGGATAATTCCTGCCAGAAAGTTTTCCCCTATATCTCTTAAAGCAAAACCTATAACAAATGCCAACAACCCCGCTCCGGCTAAAATTTTGTTTGTAAAAGAATTAAGCCCCAGTAAATAAAGGGTAATCAGTACCACCACTGTTTTAAGGGCAAAGCTGATAATTTGCGATATAAATGTTGCCGTTATCGGGTTGGGTGATTTTCTACTAATCCGTCTCTTAGTTCTGCGCTTGATAAATTCGGTTATCAAAAAACCTGCAATTACGAATAAAAGTACAAATCCAAGATTTAGGTAATTCAATTTTAAGTATTGAATCACGTTGTGATAGAACTCAACGGTTTTTTCCATATTTAAAAATCATTTACCATGATAATTTAATATCATATCTTTCATATCTTTAACTCTCCAGGTGCTTTCGTTAAGTAATAAATTCTCACGGTTTAGTCATTAGTATTATTGAATATACTGATCTCTTTTTCCAAAAAGTAGCTGATCACTGTTCTGATGGCCACGATGCTGGCCAGAATGGCAATCTCCTCAAATTTTGGATGTATTACCGTCAGCAAGTCTTTGTCAAGCGGCAGTACCCATCCTGCAAAGGTGGGCAGATTACCGTTGAAGTCGAGGCTCCGCGAACCGGGAATATGCTGGCTGCCAAAGGCAAGGTAGCTACGGGTATCAACAACAGCAACGTTCTCTTTTTCAATCATTTCTTTGAAGGCAACAGCGTTAAGCTCTTTCATGCGGGGTAGTTGTGAAACAAGTGCAGGCCCTTTGCGGTTGATATCGCTGCAACGGCTAAAGTGGTCGGGCGCAGGGGGCATATCTTCGGTTAGCGACTTGATGAACTCATTCTTATCTTTGATTTGCAGTGCGGCGTTGTATTTTCTTTCGTAGCCAATGGTTGAGCGCCATTTGGCACCCATTGCCCGTCCGCAAAGAGAACCGGCACCATGTGCAGGCAGTACTTCGCAAAAGTCGGGCAGCTTTAAAATTTTATCAAACAGACTGTGGTATAATTTACCGGCAAGCTCCCCGGCCATATCGGGGAAAAGGTCGGGACGCCCAACGTCGCCAACAAACAGGGTATCGCCCACAAAGGCACAAACAGGATCTTTTCCGCGCGAAGTATCCACCACCACAAAGCACAAATGCTCAGGCGTGTGGCCAGGAGTTTCCAGCACTTTAATAACAATGTCTTCAATCTTTATGGTACCACCATTGCTTAAGGCCACATGATCGAAAGTGCATTTGGCCGATTTGGCCACGTGGATTTTAGCGCCGGTTTTCTCTGCAAGGTCCATATGCCCTGATACAAAATCAGCATGCAGGTGGGTTTGCAGGATATGGGTGATTTTTACTCCCAGCGCACGCGCCTCATCAATGTAAAGATCGATGTCGCGTTGTGGGTCAATAACGGCACAAGCATCTGATCCGGCCAGAATGTATGAACTGTGCGCAATCTTGTTAATGAAATAATGTTTTATCAGCATAACGATGGACTTTAGATATTTTAATTTTGTTTGATCAGAGCATAAAATGATAGAACAGAAGAACTGTAATTATCAGAAAAAGGATTGTCATTCCACTCCCTGTCTTTATATAGTCAGCATTGCGATACCCACCAGACGACATCAGGAAAGCATTCACCTGGTGTGTGGGCAGAATAAAGGAGTTTCCGGCACAAACGGCTGCCATAAGTACAAGTGGCCTGGGGTCAATACCGGCAATAACTGCCATGCCCATTACCAGCGGAGCCAGCACTACGATTGCCCCCACATTCGATATGAAAAGTGAGAAAACGGTTGACAACACCCCAACCATAATTACAATAAAAACGGGGTGCAAATCAATAACTACGCTCATAATGGATTCGGCAAGGAACATGGCAGCACCTGTTTTTTGCATGGCCACACCCAATGGAATCAATCCCGCCAGCAGAAAAACCACTTTCCATTCGATGGCTTCATAGGCTTCTCCAATGTTAAGTACACGGGTAAGGACCATGCAAAGGGCTCCGGTCAGAAATGCCATGGAGATGGGAAAGCCGACCATTGCCAGGGTAATAGCAAATACAAAGCAGCCTATTGCCGGCCACGTCTTCGACTTTTCACTTTTATCCACTTCAAACCCGGTGAGCACAACAAAATCAGCGCTTTTTTTCAAATCCTTTATTTCTTCCCACCTGCCATAAACAATCAGGGTGTCACCCGGGCTGATTTCCACATCAGAAAAATCTCCCTCCACTCTTTCTCCTTTATTGAATAATATTACCGGCTCAACAGCGTAGCGTTTTCTCAGAGAGTATTCTCTTATACATTTCCCGACAAGTTCTGAACCCGGCGGTATAATTATCTCGGCAAAACCACTAACATTGGGGTTTAAGTCATCAGAAAAATAGCGTGACTTAGAAACGTTCTCAAGCTGAAAATCTTTTGAAAACTGCTCAATATTCTCTGCAGAACCCAAAACGGCAAGAGATTGCCCTTCTTCAAATTTTGTTTCACGCCAGGGGGCGTAAATCACATCCTCCCCCTTTCCGATACCTAACAGGTTGACATGGTATGTTTTCCATAAACCTGCCTCTTCAGTTGTCTTTCCAGTCAGTGAGCTTTCACGGGTTAAGGTTAGCAATTTGATGTTGTTTGGTAAATTAAGCTTCTCCACCAGTTTTTCCTGTTCTGTTTTTCCTGATTCCCCAACTTTCTTTTTAGGTAAAACTTTGCTTCCGAACAGCAAAAAATAACCTATGCCCGACAACAGAAGCACAATGCCAACAGGGGTTACGCTAAATAAGTTGTAGGCCTCATGCCCTTCATTTCTTAACAGGTCGTTTACCAGGATGAGTTGACCCGAGGCAACCATGGTAAGGGTTCCCCCCAGTATCATCACGCTTGACATGGCTATTACGGCATTGCTCGAGAACCCGGAAAACATCTCCTGCGGATTTAAAATTCCGGTCCAGCCCAGCGCCAGCATACTGCCAATGGCAACAATGTCAATGCGAACCAAATCGAGAACCAGCATTATTGCTGTTACACTAAGGATTAACAAAACTATAATAATACCTGGCTCCATTATTTTTAGTTGAGTTCTGAGAATTTAAACTTTTTCAACCTCTTCCCAGGGCGCCACCTGTTGCGATGACAACTTTATTTTCTGCTCTTTTCATATTAGAATTTATTAATATGAATGGATTTCATAAAATTACTTATATCAAAAAAGAAGAAGTTATACAA
>JAHYJP010000174.1 GCA_019429055.1 Bacteroidales bacterium | reverse complement strand
AAAGCGGCAATTATCCGTGAAAAAGGTGTGAATGGCGACAGGGAGATGGCATACTCACTTTACCTTGCAGGTTTTGATGTGAAGGATGTGCACATGACCGACCTGATTACCGGAAGAGAAAATCTGGAGGAAATAGATTTTATTGTTTTTGTGGGTGGTTTTTCCAATTCCGATGTGCTGGGCTCTGCCAAAGGATGGGCAGGAGCATTTCTCTATAACGAAAAGGCCCGAATGGCTCTTGATAATTTTTACAAAAGAGAAAATACGCTCAGCCTTGGCATTTGCAACGGTTGCCAGCTTATGGTTGAACTGGGGCTGGTATTTCCTAAGCATACAAACAAACCGCAGATGCTTCATAATGATAGTCATAAGTTTGAATCCGGGTTCGTAAATATGGAAATTCTGGAGAATCATTCGGTTATGCTGAAATCTCTTGCAGGCACCCGTTTAGGTATCTGGATTGCCCATGGAGAAGGCAAATATCGTTTACCGCTTCAGGAAGACCAGTATCATATACCCGGAGTTTATGGCTACAATGCATATCCTGCCAATCCCAACGGAAGCGATTACAATGCAGCTGCAATATGTTCGCACGACGGTCGCCATCTGGCTATGATGCCGCACCTTGAAAGAGCCATTTTCCCATGGCAATGGGCTCATTATCCGGCCAACCGGAAAAATGACGAAGTAAGCCCGTGGCTTGAAGCATTTGTAAATGCCCGTAAATGGGTGGAAGAAAGGAAATAGCAGAGCCGGGATCTTAGAAATTATTTTCCCGGGTGTTCCTGAGAAATTCTTTTAGTGCTTTTCGGTTTATTTTTCCATTATCAGTTCTTGGAAATTCAGGGATGCAAAAGATCTTTCGTGGTATGGCATAAGGTTGCACCTGCGTTTTTATCTGTCTTAGCAAGTATCCCTGTGTCTCTTCTGTCAGATTGTTTGTTTCCACTGCAAGCACAACAGCTTCACCAAGTTTTTTATCAGGGACCGAGCTTACAACCATTGCATAGGGTTGCAAATGGACTATGGTTTTCTCAATTTCTTCCGGTATAATTTTAATTCCTCCGCTGTTGATGATATTATCGAAGCGACCCAGCCACCTGAACCGGTTTTCAGAAATGACTTTCACAATATCATTGGTGTAAAGGCTTCCGTCAAAAAGATGTGGGTTTTCCAGTACCAGGCAGTTTCGATTATCTGTTTTTATTTTTGTGTGGCCAATTACCTGAAACTCATAACTTCTTTCATAGCCATTTACCTGCCTGAGTGCAATATGACTGCTGGTTTCGGTCATTCCGTAAGTTGCAAAGATTTTGACCGGAATATCCTGTACATCCTTTTCCATCTCAGGATTGATCTCCCCGCCACCCACAATCAGGGTTTTGACAGGACTGCCTTTTTTCAGGGTTTCCAGGGATTGAAATAATTGAAAGGGTGTGATGGCGGCAAAGTCAATTTTCTCATTAAGATTGGCAAAAGGATCTCCCGATGGTTCAGTAGTAACAAGATTGAATCCGCAAACCAATGCGCGTACAATCATCATTTTACCGGCAATGTATGCTGCAGGCAGGCATAAAAGCCCTGTACTTTTATGAGTGAGCTGAAAAAAATCGCAGGTTTGCCTGGCTGAATAAGCCATTTGTGATTTTTTCAGTGCTATGGTTTTGGGCTTTCCGGTTGAACCGGATGTTTTTACCAGGATATGGTCTTCATCATTGAACCAGTTCAGAATAAACTCATAAATATGTTTTTCCCATTCAGCTGCAGTGCTAACCCTAAGCTTTTGTTGACAAAGCTGCACAATGGTTTCAGGGTTATATTTCTTTCCGTTCAGATGATAGGTTAAATGATTATTCTGCATATTGAAATGGCCATGTTGTTTTCCGTCAAAAATACTTTTTTTAGAAACATAAAAATTTTTGTTCGGTTAATAATAGATTGAATACCTGCAACTATATCGAATCCAAATGATTGCGATGTTACGCCCCGCTGGGGCTTTGTAATGTTACGGGTTCTTTTAATCTACAAATGTTGTCGCTGCTCTGCAGCTTTAACAGAAGCTGCAGAGCAGCGAAAACCTTTGTGGCAGGTTAATTGGAAAACAATTTAAAAACTGCAGCGCAGCGAAACACATAAATTTATGAAAGCTAATAGCTTGCCAGACAATAGTTAAAAATAAAAACAAAAACAAAAGGCTGCTCTTAATATTGCAGTCTTTTGATGAGAATTGTAGAAAATAAAAACTTATCTTTTTCTGAAAATCCAGGCTTCGCCTGAAATATCCCTTTTTACCCGGTTGATGGCATCCTGCGCTTCGCGCAAGGTTGGGAATGATTGGGAATAAACGTGGTAAAGACCGCCGGGTGTTTCTTCAAGAATCCCTGCTCTGTCTTCACCCTGCGATTTTAATCTCGTTACAGTAGCTTCTGCACCACTGAAGTTTCTGAAAGCTCCGACAATAATAAAGAACCGATCACCTGCAGTAGCGTCAACAGGTGGCCTCCTTATGTCAATAGCCTCTAATTTTTCCGTTCCAACTTCTTTTGTAAAAATCCAGGCATCGGGAGTAATATCTCTCCTTATCTGCCCGATCTCGTTAAGTGCCTGACTTCTTGAATGGTAGGCGCTATGATAAACCCTGAAATTTCCATCGGTGGCACTTTCGAGTATACCTGCACTCATCACTCCTTTTTCTTCCAGTTCTCTGAGTAGCACGCGGGCACTGCTCATGGTTCTCAATGATCCTACAATAATAAAGTGGGTAGGATGTAATTCAACTTCCGGGGCGGGTGCAACTTCTGCATCAATGATCTTAGTAGTTTCAAGGTCTTCTCTATATTTATCTGCCACAATAACTCTTTCAGTAGGGATCATTTCCCATTCAAGTTGTACTCTACGCTCAAGCGAAGCTTCAACACTGTATACAGATCTCTGGCGTTCTGTGCGGCTGTCAGAAACATTAGCAGGTGCTTTTGTATCACCCACAGCAATTTCAGTGAATACAATTCGCTCATCATTGATATATTTCTCAAAATCATGATCCTTCTGACCGCGGAAATAGTTCTTTACGGAAGCATTCCTTCTTCTCGAAAGTATTTCATTATACCTGGTGGTGGCCAGGGGGCTGGCGTGAGCGGTCAGCTCAATGGAAAAATCATAACCTGCCCGGAGCTGTTCTTTCATAAACGACAACAACAGTTCTAATTGCACCTTGGATGAATCAACCTTTTCAAAAAAAGCATCCAGCTCTTCTCTTGTGTTAATACTGTTTTGATAATATTGGTTACGGTTTCTCAGATAAATATCATAAGCCGCCTGGTAATCAGCAACATTTGAGAAACCTCCCCGTGAAACCGGGGGTACATCATTCTCAAAATAGAGTATGATTGTACCTGAAGTTATCAGTTCAGGAATAAATTCTTCTCCCAGTAAAAGGGTAATATTGTAAAAGGTATCTTCGAAAATAAACTCATCACTGCTTATGGAAAGATTGTTATAGCCCGATTTACTCACTTCAAAATTAAATACACCCGGATCAGAGCTGCTGCGGAACAACAGACTTCTTCCATTTTCGTCTGTAATAACTATTCCAAAAACACCCAGGGAATCAGATGCAAAAGCAACCAGGGCATCTTCAATAGGGCTAAGTGTTTCCATGTCCTTTACGGTGGCAAAGTAATTATACTCAACAGGCAATGGTTCGGGAATGGAGAATGTATGGATGTTATCGCGGAAAACTCCCCTGGAACGGTTAGATGAGAAATACCCCAGCGAATCGCCCGCAAAGCTTATGGCAAAATCATCACGAGGAGAGTTGATGGGTGGCGGGAAAAGGGTTCTCATTCCATCGCGGTAAAGAACGATATCTAATCCACCATAGGTTTCAATATGATTGGTTGAATATATAAGATCGCCATAGGGAGAAAGCGACGGAAAAACTTCATCATAGGGCGAATTGATTTCGGGACCCAGGTTTTCAAGGCTTTCCCATTCCTGTCCGTTCCATTTGGATTTGTAAAGGTCGAACCCGCCAAATCCTCCTGGCATATCAGATGAGAAATAGAGCATCTTTTCTCTCTCATCAAAGTATGGATGCTGAAGGGAATACCGCTCATCAGAAAAGGGAAATACTCTTCCATCGCTCCATTTTCCATTTTCTCTCACATAATATTCGAGGTAAAGATTATGTGTATTACGTTGATTGGGTTTAGGATAGTTTCTGGTAATTACTACCAGATTGGTATCGGCCGATATGGTTATGGGCCCGTCGTGCAAACGCGTATTTAACCTCCGTGGAAGATAATCGGGGAGGGATATTGATGTGTAGTTTTCATCAAAGGCGTAAACATTCAGGTAGGGTTGGTTTGTAAACGCATATCTTCTTCTGGTCGATTCGCGGGATGATGTTATAAACAGAATATTATTCCATTTATAGGGAGCGAAATCCTCCCTGGTTGAATTGGCAGCGAAGTCGGCAATGTCCACATCAAAATCCCAGTCTCTGTGAAAATATCCGGTAGATGATTCGTACCCTGACTTTATATTCAGCAAGCGGGCTGCATGAGTAAAATTTCTTTTTTGCTGCAGGGTTTTGATAAGATTCAGCGTGTCAGCTTTTTGATAATACATCAGAGCTTCTTCATAATCCCCGGAATAGAAAAGTACTTCAGCAAGATTGATGCTAAGACTGTCCTGACCTGAATCAACAGCTCTTTGAAAACGAATTTTGGCCTTTCGCAAATCAATGCCCAATAAACTTTCCTCCTTTTCAGGCTCCCGGGCAATTAAAACCGGAGCAAGAATAAAGGCCAGCAGGCAGATTAATATGCAGTTTATACCAAATTTTCTCATTATTCAAAAATACTATAATCGACTCATTGTTTTAAGAACATTTTTAAAATTTAAAGGAAATATCGTGGAGATCTGATCCTGATATTCTTTTTACTTCCCCATAAATATCTCAATGAAACTTCATGGGTTTGCTTGGTAATTATATTAAGGTTGTTTACAGGATATTCATACATATATCCGAAATACCAGTTCTCTGTAATATGAAAGCCAAATAAAAATCCAACAGCATCAAACCACCCTTCAGTAAGGTTGGATCTGACCATAGGACCGAAGTCAAAAACTTCTTTGTAGCCAAAGATTGCATTCAGGTCAAGTTGTGATGGTGCATGATCGCTGGTTTTGAAAAGTGTGCTTGGTGTAATAACAAAGTCGTCAGCAAGGTCAAAAGTGGTACCCCCATATGCAATAAAATGTCGTGAAAAAGTATTTAATCTCTGGTTGGTTGATAGTATTCCCTTTCGGGGTGCCTGAGGCATTGCGACCCCTATAAATGAATTCTCAGTGAATGCAAGCAAACCAGCACCCAGATTGAGATGTATGCCTGAGTTCAGGTCGTGACTGAAATACGGGTCGCCGGGATCAATGTTATCAATTCCTGTAAGGTTAATGGATAAACTTGATAGAAATAGCCTGAGTCCACCGGAAAGGTACCATTTTTCGGTAAGTCTGGCATGATAAGCAACATCAGTTTGAAGGGTAAAGTCACGCACCGGTCCCAGATTATCCTGATATATTCCCACTGCCAATCCCATATTTTGAGGGAGCCTGAAATTAGCAAATCCGGTGTAAGTAACAGGAGCTCCATCTATTCCCAGCCACTGGTAACGCCCCAGGATGCCGGCCTGGTTTTTATCGCGTGCACCTGCCTGGGCAGGGTTAATTACTGTATTGTTGAAAATGTACTGACCATACATAGGAATCTGCTGCGGAAAGACTTTGCCGCAGAGCAGAAAACCCAGTATCATGAAAACGAAAACGTATTTCTTCATCAGTTTAGTTATTAATTTTACCTGGCAATGTAAACCCATCCGGAAATGATTTCACCACCAGGTTCAAGTGTTATTATGTAGTAATAAGTTCCGGCCGGCAATTTTCCGGAAGAATCAAATATCCGTCCCTGGTTTGGAACTGCATCCCAATCATTATTGTAGGGAGATGCTTCGTAAACAAGACTACCCCATCTGTTAAATACCTGTACTTTGTTTTGCGGGTATGCTGCAATACCGTCAATGACCCATAAGTCATTAAATCCGTCGCCGTTGGGGCTAAATCCCTGAGAAACGATAATTTCACATTCCTCTGTTTCATAAGGTATATAGAAGCTGTATTCAAATATGCATCCGTTCTGGTCAGTAATTTCTACAAAATACTCACCTGCCACAACATTAACAAGGTTCGGTTCTGTTGAACCATTACTCCAGAGGTAATTGTATGGTGGTACTCCTCCACCTGTTTCAAAAGTAACAGAGCCGGTTTCATCAATTATGCATATGGTTCCTGTAATTTCTATATTACTAATAAAGAGTGGGTCCGGTTCAGTAACTGTAAATTCATCTTCATGGATACATCCATTAACATCTTCAACGGTAAGTGAATATATACCGGCCGACAGATTTGCGATGTTTTGTGTGGTTTCTCCGTTATTCCATTGGAAAGTATAGGGTGGGGTACCACCGAAAACTTCAATATCAATGAAACCATTTTGCTCTCCATGACAAGTTACATGAGTTATGTATTCCAGGATATTCAATGGTTCAAGAGGCTGATTAATGGTGAAGGTCTCCTGAGCTGTATTGCCTAAAGTGTCAGTGACCATAACCACATAGGTTCCTGCCGGTATGTCAAATGCCATGGGGCCGGTTTGCACAGGGTCAGTATACCATATAATATTATATGGTTGCAAGCCTCCTGAGATGATTGCTTCGGCCGCACCTGTCTCTTCTCCGAAACAAAGAACATCTGAAGTAACAATGGTTATGTTGATTTCAGGATCTAAAAGATCGTAAAGAAGTATTTCGGAATCATTGTCGCTAACACCATTACCATTAAACTCTGTTGATGCGTTGGCTGTGTTGGTTATACTTCCTGCTATCAGATCTGCGTAAGTAACTGTATAAGTTGTTGTGAATGAAATGGCTTCTGTGGGTATGAGAATATCAATAAATTGTGTAAATCCTGTCAGGGGATCCTCCACTGTTATATCGTATAAAGTGACATTTCCTGTGTTAGTAATATCCAGAGTATATTCTATAACCTCATCTTCATTACTGTAAGTCTGTCTGTCAGCGGTTTTGGTTATAGAAAGCTCAGGATTCTGGACAGCCGTTACGATAGCACTGTCAGAATCACTCACCGGGTCTCCATTGGTATCATCACCTTCTGCGGTAACGGTATTGGTTACAGAACCATTATCCAGATCTGCCTGTGTAATAACATAAATTGCAGTAAATGTCTCCACCGCACCCGGATCCAGTGAAGCGATGAACCAATTGTCACCTGTAAGATCATCCACAACATCAATGTCGCTAACAGTCACGTTACCGGTATTCTCAACGATGATGGTATAAGTAATCACATCACCCACACTATCGTAGGTAGTTGGATCTGCGGTTTTGGTAACGGTAATTTCAGGACTTTGAATACCCGTTACGATAGCACTGCTGGAATCGGTCACCGGATCACCATTGGTATCTTCACCTTCGGCAGTAACGTTGTTGGTTACAGAACCATTATCCAAATCATCCTGCGTGATAACATAAGTTGCAGTAAAGGTTTCCACAGCTCCCGGAGCAAGGGTTAAGATATTCCAGCTATCGCCTGTGAGGTCGTCTACCACATCAATATCAGAAACTGTCACGTTACCGGTATTTTCCACCGTGATCGTATATTCAATCACATCACCCACGGTATCGTAGGTTGTGGGGTCAGCGATTTTGGTGACGGTGATTTCAGGATTTTGGATTGCTGTTACAGTTGCACTGTCAGAATCACTCACCGGATCACCATTGGTATCTTCACCTTCGGCGGTAACGGTATTGGTTACAGAACCATTATCCAGGTCAGCCTGAGTAATAATATAAGTTGCAGTAA
>JAHYJP010000375.1 GCA_019429055.1 Bacteroidales bacterium | reverse complement strand
AGAGTCTTCATCGGAGCAGTTCAGCCAGAACTGGTAAAACTGGTAGGGCGATGTATAATTTGGATCAAGCCATATGTTCCCTTTTTCCGTTTTCCCGAACTTTCCCCCATCGGCTTTGGTTATCAGCGGACAGGTCAATGCAAAAGCTTCACCCCCGGTTTTTCTTCTTATGAGTTCGGTACCGGTAGTAATATTTCCCCACTGGTCTGAACCGCCCATCTGGAGTTTGCAATTCTTCTCCCGGTAAAGATGCAGGAAGTCATAGCCCTGCACAAGCTGATAGGTAAACTCGGTAAATGATAAACCTTCGCGCGATTCACCGCTCAGCCGTTTCTTTACCGAATCTTTTGCCATCATATAATTTACGGTAAGGTGCTTACCCACATCGCGAATAAAATCGAGGAAAGAATAATCTTTCATCCAGTCGTAGTTATTGACCATTTCAGCCCTGTTGGGAGCATCACTTTCAAAATCGAGAAAATGTTTTAATTGTTGCTTGATAGCTTCCTGGTTATGGCGCAGGGTTTCTTCATCCAGCAGATTACGTTCCGAAGATTTCATGGAAGGATCTCCTATCATTCCGGTTGCCCCGCCAACCAGAACTATGGGCTTGTGACCGGCTACCTGAAGGTGTTTCAACATCATTACACTCACAAGGTGCCCGATATGGAGTGAGTCGGCCGTGGGGTCTATTCCCACATACGCTGCAGTAACTTCTTTTTGCAATTGTTCCTCGGTTCCGGGCATTATATCGTGGATCATACCACGCCATTTCAGTTCTTCAACAAAATTCATTTTTCTCTGTTCTGTATTAGGTTAAAATTTCGGTTTCAAAGGGGTCGGATGTCTTCCTGTTAAATTAAACTTCTGAATGATGGATTCGTTATAATGATTCTGGCAAAACACCTGACATAATTAAACTTACAAGCTCAAACGTGCAAAATTACATACTATGAGTTAAATAACTGCACATTTTCAGGTTTATTTGAGAAACAAAACTGCCAAAAAATCATTAGGTTTGCGTTATGATACTACTAACAGGAGGAACGGGGCTGGTTGGCTCACATTTATTATTCGAACACACACGAGAAGGGAAAAATGTGCGTGCGCTTAAACGCAAGGGAAGCCGCATAGATATAGTCGAAAAGATATTTGAATGGTATAACCCTGAAAAATACCGGGATCAGTTTAATCTGATAGAATGGGTTGACGGTGATCTTTCTGACATTTTTAGTCTGCGCGATGCATTGCAGGGCGTAAATCATGTATACCATTGTGCCGCAGTG
>JAHYJP010000173.1 GCA_019429055.1 Bacteroidales bacterium | reverse complement strand
TGTGCTCTTCCGATCTCTGCGTATTGTTCCGGATAAAACCGTCCTCCTCTTCAACCTGGATAAATTCTGCAGGATCTGTTGGGGCGGAAGGGGTCCATGCCTCCAGGGTATACGTGCCATCATCTGGCGAATCAACCACTGTGCTGAAACCCATCCACTTCAGTGAACCGTCGGGCCAATAGGCCAGAGGCCAGCTTTGCAGTGGCAACGACTGATCCGATGCATTTTTTAAAAGAAAAGATTGATCCTTTTCATACACATTTTCAGGAAAGGGCACTCCCCAGCTTACGCCGGTGGCTATTTCGGGGGCTTCTTCCCCAAGCCAGTTCAGATCAACAGAAGAGATCTGTGTCCTTCCCCGGAAAGGGATCAACAGGGCCATCACCAAAGTGAGGGATAATAAACAGAAGGAAGGGGGAAAGAATGATTGTTTTTTTTTGGTATTCATGGTATCGGTTTTTAAGTTGATATAAAGGGTATAAAAATAGTGATCAAACCCGGGTTTTCAAAAAATAAACGAACATGCGATCACCGGAGATTCCGGGTAAAGAGATTAAAAAAGGGAAAATTACCAATTCCCTCTTGAACTGAACAAAGCTTTAGCGCTTTGCTCAAATGAACGACCTGGATGCTCAGGGCCAAATTTCAAAAAAAAGCATCCGGTCTGGCCGGGCAATCCCACCCAGACCGAACACTTCTGTCAGCGACTGCTAATTGTAACCCGGATTTTGTTGCAAATTGGGATTAGCGTCTCTCGCAGCCTGGGGAATGGGATAAAGCTTTCTGAAATCTTCAGAGACCTCTTTAAAATCCCAGGTAGAGGTAAACTTATTAAAGCGTATCAAATCGCGGCGGCGCTGCATTTCAAATGTAAGCTCCCGTCCGCGTTCATCCAGAATATCGTCCAGGGTAACCTCATTCAGAATGCTGGCATTACTCCGTTGACGGATCAGATTAACCAGTGGCAGTGCTTTGTCAAATTCACCTTTCCTGGCATAAGCTTCTGCCTTCAGCAGAAAGATTTCCGCATAACGAATGAAGGCGATGTCATTACCGGCATTTCCTCCGTTGGTATTCGGGTCCAGGCCCCATTTAATCCATTTAATACCTGCATTCATCGGCTGATTACGAATCCCGGTGGAGGGGATGATCTCGTAAGGTACGGGTCCCTGTTTCGACTTTCCTGCCACATAAAGTACAGAGTTTCCATCGGGCACCACACGTTCAACCATCACCACCTCGCCGTTACGTGGATCTTTTAATGGTCCATAAGCCAGGAACATTTGTTTCCTGATATCCTGTTCTTCAAACAGGTTATAAACAATTTCCCGGGTCTGGAACCCATTTTGTGGAGTATAAGGCAATCCGAATAATCCGCCGCTGATTCCCGGCAATACTTTTTGCACCAATGGATGGCCAACCCCTCCGGGGATGGTAGGTGTATATACACCCCCATAGATGAATTCAGCATTGTTCTCATTGTTGTGCACAAAGTTATCGAAGTAGTTACCCAGCAGCTGATAAGCTCCCGAATTGATGACCTTGTCACAATAGCTGATGACTTCATCGTTATAAGAAGTACCTGTATAAACCTCTCCATTCATATAGACAATGGCCAGCAGGGAATATACGGCCTCACGGGTCAGTCGCCCGTAGTATTCACTCCCCACATCATTCTGTGAAGGAAGGTCGGGGGCAGCAGCCTCCAGTTCAGTCACCACAAAATTGAATACTTCAGTCCGGGTGTTCTGCTTGGGCAGATCATTGGGATTGACTTTTTCATCGGTGAAGATCGGCACATTGCCAAACAAGTCCATTAAAAAAAAATAGGCATAAGCACGCAAGGCACGCAATTCAGCTTTCGGCCCCTCTAGTCCTTCAATTCCTGATCTTTCCAGAGAAGCCAGTAACGCATTGGATCTTCCGACAGTACCAAAAAAGGAATTCCAGCCTGAATTAATGTAGGAATGGTCAGCATCCCATTTATGTTCGGTCAACTGTTCGTAGTTGTTGCCTGACCACCAGCCCTGTACTTTCCCGGTTACCAGTACCTGGTCGGCCGAGCACTCCATGATACGGTATTCGGTTCCCATACCGGTAATCGTGGAAAAACTCCTGTAAATACCGGACAATGTAGAAAGAACCTGTTTCTCCCCCTGGTAATACGTTTCTGCCACATACTCTGAGTAGACATCTTCATCCAGGGTACAAGAGGGCATCATACTAAAGGCCAAAACCAATATCAGCAGCAGATATTTTTTATATGTGTTTATCATTTTCATATCTAAATAATTTTATAAAATGAATCATCTTATTTAAAAAGTAATACTTGTTCCAACCATAAAGACTTTCGGTCTTGGATAAGCCAGGTAATCAATTCCAATAGGAGGCGTTCCACCCCGGTTGGTATTGGTACGCACTTCCGGATCAAACCCGGTATAATTAGTTAGAACAAACAGATTCTGACCTGTCACATAGACCCGGGCCCTGGAAAGGAAGGAGACATTGTTCGTATTGATATTATACCCGATGCTCAGGTTATCAAGACGCAGAAAACTTCCGTCCTCCAGCCAGCGGGAGGAGAATTGTGCCTGCTGATCATGAGACACGCCACTTTCAACCGCATACTGAAGTACATTGATACCCGGGGTGGGTTTGGTATAAGAAAACTCAGCCCCCGTGTTATTGAAAACATCGTTCCCTACCACACCACGGAATGATACGGATGCATCAAAACGCTTCCAAATAAGTGAGTTAGAGAAACCAAAAGTAAAATCAGGATTGGCATCCCCAATGACTACATCATCCGGACCTTCCTCTCCATCTTCGTCCAGGTAAGTTTCAAACCCGTTTCCATCCAGGCCCAGAAACTTATATCCGTAGAATGTCCCGATAGGCAGGCCCGGCCTGATAATCTGGACACTTTGATCATGGTTCAACAATCCGGATGGATTGGCCGTATTGATCTCTTTACGGCTAAACAGATCATTGGACAAGGAGATTACCTCGTTGATGTTCCGTGCGATGTTCAGGTTTGCTTTCCACTGGAAATTCGTCTGACTAATCAGCGTTCCATCAAAAGAAAATTCAATTCCTTTGTTTTCCACTTCACCCACGTTCGCCCACTGGCTGCCTACTACAGATGGAGATACGGTGGAGAACTGAAGAAGGAGGTCATTGGTATTCTTCTTATAGAGATCGATTGATCCGGAGAAGCGGCCGTCAAGAATACCCCAGTCCAGACCCAAATTCAACTGCGTTGTTTCCTCCCACCTCAAATCGGGATTGGCATAATTACTGGGTAATACACTGGGAATGGGTACGCCACCCAACACATAGACTGAAGAACCGCCGACAGAAAGTTGCTCGCGATAGAGGTTATTCGGAATTTCTTGGTTACCAGTCACACCATATCCCAACCGGAGTTTCAGGTTTGAAAACGCTTCACTGTTAAAAAAAGGTTCGTTGGCGATGTTCCAGGCCAATGCCCCGGAGGGGAACAATCCCCAGCGGTAGTTCGAGCCAAATCGACTGGAACCGTCATTCCTCAGCGTGAAAGTAACCAGGTACCGGTTTTTCAGGCTCATGTTAACCCTACCATATACAGAACTCAACCGGTTGGCACTTTTATAGGAGGTATTGGAAAGAATGTTCCCCGATTGCATCAAATTCCACGTAGTGGCATCTGAAACGAACTGATTGCCCTGTGTGAAAGTATTTTGAGTAATATAACGATAGAATGAATACCCGAGTAAAACGTTGATGTTGGATTCTTCGTTGAAATCTTTCACAAAGTTTAAGTTGGTCTCCAGGGTATTGCTGTAGTTTTTCAACTTACTGATGGAAGCCCTTCCGCGTTCTGCTTCCCCGATCGGATGAGTGGAGGGGACATGAATATAACGCTCCATATCTTCTGCTGTGTGGCCCAGGTTTACAGAAAAGCTCAGCGGATTGATGATTTGGTAAGAGAATGAAGCACTTCCAATAAAATTATTTGTATGGCTTTCATCCGTTACGTCTTTCCAGGATACCGGGTTCACACGTAATTCACCAATCTGGTAATAGCTTCCGTCCGCATTGTAAATCGGCAAAGTAGGAGCCCAGCGCAAAGCGTCCTTCAAAATATTACCCCCTTCGTTGTTTGAGTTTGACCCAACCGGGGTATCATCGTTGTCAATTTTCGTATAAGAGAGGTTGACAGCTACATTCAGTTTATCATCCATTGCTTTATGATTCGCATTGAGCCGGGTGGTGTATTTTTCCAGTTTGGATGAGAGAATGATTCCTTCCTGTGAACTGTATCCCATGGAAGCGCGGTAGTTGCTGTTTCCCGATCCGTTACCGAACGCCACGTTGTGATTATGACTCAAGGCGGAACGGAAAATCGCGTCCTGCCAGTCAGTGGAAGCACCTTCATCCGGATAAGGGAAACCGTTGTTCTCAGCATAACTGCTGTATTGATCCGCAGTCATCACATCCAGTTTTTTCCGAAGCGAAGAAACACCAAAATACCCATTATAGGTAATTGTTTCACCGGCTCCCTCTTTGTTCTTGGTGGTGATCAAAATAACCCCGTTGGCTCCCCGGGACCCATAAATGGCGGTAGCTGAAGCATCCTTTAAGATATCGATGGACTCAATATCGGCGGGATTAATGGTGTTAAGCGGGTTGAACCCTTCAGACGAAAACGGAGAATTTCCCGGCTGGCCTGTTACATCCACATGAAGATGAGAAGAGTTGAACTGCATCGGAATACCGTCAATTACATACAATGGATCATTCCCGGCAGAAATGGAGCTGGTACCGCGGACGCGAACCGTTGATGCAGCTCCAGGACGTCCGCTGCTCTGCACAATGTTCACCCCGGCAATCTTTCCCTGGATCAGTTGTTCGGGAGCCACCGTAATACCCACATTAAAATCTTCACTTTTTACGGAAGACATGGCACCGGTAATATCCCGTTTTTTCACCACACCGTAACCAATGGCGACCACTTCATCCAGACCGATGGTCTCTTCTTCCATCCTTGCATCAATCCTTGTATGATTCCCAACAACCATCTCCTGCGTCCGCATCCCTACAAACGAAAATACCAGCGTTGCATCATCAGGAATGTTAGTAAGAGTATAGTTTCCATCGGCATTGGTAACAGTACCTTGGGTAGTACCCTTTACCACAACGGTTACTCCGGGGAGTGGTAAGCCTGAAGAGTCAGTTACCTTCCCTGACACACTACGTTGCTGTTGCGCCTGCACTAGCCTGGCCTCGCCAAGCCTCTGTGTAGAAGAAAACAAAACAATATGCCTTCCAACAACACGGTAATCAATACTTTTATCTAACATCCGGTCAAGAATGACATCAATGGTTTCATCGTTGGCTTCAATATCCACCTTTGAATTTACATCAACAACATTGTTCTCGTACATAAATGAAAATTCGGAACTGTTCTCAATGTGTTCCAGTACATTTTTTATACTTGCATCTTTAAGGGAGAAGGTCAGTTTTGTACTTTGCGCGTAACTTTTTTCGGCCACGCTGGTTAACAGTCCCAGTCCACAGATAAGTAAAAAAATCAGTTTCATGGTTAATAATGTTTTAAGTGTGGGTTTAAACAAGTTGTAACCCCATTCATTTACTTCTTTTTTCATACTTTTGTTTCAGTTTTGTGCAGTCTTCCGAAAAGTACAAGTGGCAATTTGTTTCTTACACGGATTTCTGCGATTTAACAATTCGATTTTTAAAAGATACAGGCTTGTTTCCCGGCAGGCCTGTTTTTTTTGATAGGTCTTTACATTAATCAGTAATAGTTCATAGGCATAATTTTTTAATGAATATATCTTATTTTAACATCTTTCCCGTTAATATCATATTCAATCGGAGTCATCAATTTTATTTTTTCGAGCATTTCAGTTAAAGACTCGGTTTTGATTTTAAACGTATAATTGTGCTTTCCAACCATCGACGGATCGATGTTGATGCTGACTCCGTACCATCTTTCCAGATATTTAATGACATCAGTGAAGGGGGTATTGTCAAACTTCATCTCGTTGTTTTTCCAGGAACTTACAATATCAGGATCAGTAACGGAAAAAGAAAGAATATTGGAATTTTTATTTAACGTTGCCTGCTCTCCAGGTGAAAGTTGTTTCAGTTCTTTAGTTTTGTCCGAAATACCCACCCTTCCATCGCTAACGGTAATTTCCTGAAAAAAATCATTTTCATAATTTTTCACATTAAAGGCTGTTCCGTAAATTTGTACGGTTAGAATTCCGGTTTGCACTCTAAATTTTTTTGTTTCGTCCTTTTTTACATCAAAGAATGCTTCACCATTCAAAACAACTTCGCGTTCTTTAACATTAAAATTTCCACTGTACTTTAGAGATGAACCGGAATTCAACCAAACGTATGAACTATCGGGCAACACTACCAATGTTTTCTGGCCGGGAGGGGCAATTATTTCCGAATATTGCAGAAATTCCTCCTGTGTGTTTTCATTGTAAATCCAAAACAATGAAAAACCCAATAATAAGAGAATAACTGCGGCTGCTGTGTATTTAAGCCGATTGAATAGTTTCCTGACTTTAAAACCGGAATTTTGGGTTTGCCTGTAAATTTTACTCCAGGCTTTTTCTTTATCAGGATAAAAAAATGGTGGGATGGATGAAGTCAAGGTGTAAACATTTTGAATTTCGGATAATATTTTGAAATGGTTATCATCTTCTTTCAGCCAGCTTTCCAAAAGGGCATGTTCTTCGGTCGTAGCCTGACTTTTGAGGTTTTTTGCGATGATATTCCACGGTATGTTGTTTTCCATATTTTGATCAGTCATATACAAATAAGGCACACAACTTAATGCCTACCCCCAAAAAAGAATTTAAAAAAAAATATTAGCTTACCTAACCAACCATAAAAGAAAGAGAAGGAAAATATCATTGTAATACGGACGAAGCTGTTCCCGAAGCTTTTTTAGAGCAATGCCCATCTGGTTATCCACTGTTTTCACTGAAACACCCAGTTTCTCTGCAATTTCCTTGTATGACAATCCATTAACCTTTGCAAGCTGGTAAATTTCCCTGCATTTCTCCGGAAGGCTTTTAACTGCATTTTCAATTATTTCCCGAAGTTGTCGGGCATCCAGCAGATTTGAAGGCATTTCATAAGTGGTTTCCGCAACCTCGCGTAATTTTTCATGAATGCTTCGTTTGGTTTTTTCATTGCGCAGGTGGTTAAGACTTTTATTTTTGGATGCCCTCAGTAAATAGGCTTTTACCGACGACTCAATTTGAATGTTCTCTTTCTTTTCCCAAAAATAGATATAGATATCCTGGACTATCTCTTCGGCCATCGTCTCATTGTGAATGTAAACATTGACCAGGTTGCATAAATCAATATAATATTTATCAAAGAAAAAACGAAAAGCCTTCTTATCGCCTTCAACCATTCGGCTAAAGATAAACTGCTCCTCGTCATTTCTTTTTTTGGTTAGCATAGCTTTAATCCCTGAATTTTGTTTGATTAGCAAAGTTAGGATAATCGGCCAAATTATAAAATTTGTTCCATATTTATGCATCACAATAATAATTATTAGCCCATTTGTCAAATGAGCTACGAAAACCTTACTTGCCCAGGTTCAAAGTATACTAAAAACGGGATAAATTTATACATTTATGTAAGTTGGCAAAAAGCAATTAACAGTTGGCAAAAAGACTTGCCAACTGCAATTTTGCCAACTGCCAACTAAATTTAGTTGGCACATTTTATCCCGTGCGAAGTATAAGATTTCTTATTAAAATTTTGGCCATTGACACTCAGGATTTATTCCGGTACTTTTCGCCAATCTCATACCGAATTACATCTAATTCCTGAAAAGTAATAAGTCCGCCTTTTTTACTTTGATCCATTAATTCGTTTACCCGTGCAGCAAATTCATCCAGCTTTTCAACAGTATCCACAATTTCAATGGCAACAGGTAAATCGCCTGATA
>JAHYJP010000172.1 GCA_019429055.1 Bacteroidales bacterium | reverse complement strand
CTTGCTTCCCGATTATTTCCAGGGCAAAGAAAACGGTAATGTTATTCTGAGAAATTTTGAAGGGAAAAGGTTTGTTTATCCGGATTGTTAGAAAAGACAGGAGCCCGAAGTCCCGAGAGCCAAAGGCGATTCGGGAACCGAAGACCCGAGACCGGAGAATGTAAAGCGCAAAACGCAAAACGAAAAACATAAAACGCATTTAGTTTGTAGCATTTGAATTTTCAAATTGGCAGTTTTTGTATGATATTCTGATAAAATGTTTAGGATCAGGAAAATAACGGATGATATCTATCCGATGAATAAACATGCTGTGGGGCAGGTAATGGATATTTTGCGTCAACGGTTTTCTTCGGTTGATGAATCCAAAATCCTGCTTATCCCGGAGCAGTTGCGTAATCCCCTTAAATATCAGTTCAGGTCCATGCTGCTGGTAGCAGATAATTTTAATGGCAATGTTAAAGGATTTGCACTCTTATTTCATGCTCCGGATCTGGATTTCTGCTACCTGGATTATATTGCCACGCATAAGGATCAGATCACTACCGGAGTGGGTGGTGCTTTGTATGAGCGCTGCAGGGATGAAGCATTGATGTTAAAATCCAGCGGCATTTTTATGGAATGTCTGCCTGATGATGAAAAATTGTGCCCGGGTAAAGAAAATCTGAAACAGAATGCCAGCAGGCTCAGATTCTATGAAAGATATGGTGCAAGACCCATCATCAACACACTTTATGAAACTCCTGTAAAAGAAGGAGATACCTGTCCGCCATACCTCGTACTCGATAATCTTGATCAGCATGATCTTCCATCAACTGAAAAAATTCGTAAAGTGGTTAAGGCCATTTTATACAGAAAGTATGGCGATTACTGCCCTGACGAATATATACATAAAGTAGTTGATTCCTTTAAAGATGATCCGGTTAAACTCCGGGATTATAAATACATCTCAAAGGTAAAACCGGTAGATAAGAACAATCATCATAACCATCCGGTGGCTGAACCTGCATCAGGAAATCATCTGAAAGACAGTAATCATAAAAACCGGATTTACCTGGCTGTTAACAACGATCATGAAATTCATCATGTGAAGGAGGTAGGTTATGTTGAAGCTCCTGTAAGAATATCACGAATTATGAAAATTATTGGAGATACAGGTATTTTTGAAACGATACCGGTAAATAAATTTTCAGAGAAATATATCAGACAGGTGCACAGTAACGATCTGGTAGATTTCTTAAAAAATGCAGGTGAAAATTTTCCTAAAGGAAACTCTGTTTATCCTTACATTTTCCCCATCCGCAATTTGAATGTGCGCCCCAGGGATGTGAATGTGCTGGCAGGTTACTTTTGTATTGATACCTTCACACCCATTCATCACAATGTATGGAAGGCAGCAACCGGTGCAGTTGATTGTGCCATGAGTTGCGCAAATAAGCTCATTGAACACGGGGGTCTGGCATATGCGCTGGTAAGGCCGCCGGGACATCATGCCGAAACCAGGGTCTTCGGTGGGTTCTGTTATTTGAATACGGCTGCCATTGCTGCAAACTACCTCTCAAAACTGGGCAAAGTAGCTATTCTGGATATTGATTACCATCATGGCAACGGACAACAGGAGATCTTTTACAAACGAAGCGATGTTATCACTGTTAGCCTGCATGGACATCCATCAACCACATACCCGTATTTCTGCGGATTTCGCAAAGAAAAGGGAGAAGGGGAAGGAACAGGTTTCAATATAAATTTTCCGCTTGATGAAGGATTAAATGCAGATGAATACAGAAAAGTCCTTGCGGATGCAATGCAAAAAATTTCATCCTTTAAACCGGACTGGCTGGTGGTTTGTTTCGGACTTGATACTGCCAAGGGAGACCCCACAGGAACCTTTTCATTCGGCATCAAGGACTTTGAAAAAAACGGCAGAATGATTGGCAGTCTTGGGATTCCGACACTCGTAGTTCAGGAAGGCGGTTACCTCAACCGCTCATTAGGAAACAATGCCCTGCATTTCTTTAAAGGACTTAAAGATTCTTTTTACAGGTAAGTTCCAATCACAAACAGATTCTAAATGATTTTCAAGAAAAATATTACGGTAGGTTTTACCTACGATTTAAAAGATGATTACCTGGCCATGGGTTTTACACCCGAGCAGGCAGCAGAGTTTGATAATCCCGAAACCATCAATGGAATATTCAATACGATTACAGAACTGGGTTTTACGGTTGATAAAATCGGGAATGTAAAAACCCTTATCAGCCGGCTTGTGCAGGGCGATCGCTGGGATATTGTATTTAACATTTGCGAAGGTGTAAATGGTGTGGGAAGGGAGGCCCAGGTACCTGCAGTTCTGGATGTGTATGATATTCCTTATGTTTTTTCTGATGTTCTGGTACTTTCGCTTACATTGCATAAGGGATTGACCAAGCAGATCATCAGGGATTGCGGTATCCCAACGGCTGCGTTCTTTGTGGTAAACCACGCTGATGATCTAAAAAGGCATGATTTGATTTATCCGCTTTTTGTGAAGCCGGTTGCTGAGGGAACAGGAAAAGGGATTGCTCCGGATTCAATTGTAAATAATAAAGAGGAGCTTGCCAGGGTTACGAAAGATCGACTTGAACGTTTCGGGCAAAGCCTGATTGTGGAAGAATATCTCCCCGGAAGGGAATTTACCGTGGGAATAGTAGGAACCGGTAATGAAGCACGTGTGATCGGCATGATGGAAGTAATCTACAAAGCCAACGAATCCTCTGGTATTTATTCTTATACCAATAAGGCTCATTATGAGAAATTTATAGAATATATGCTGCCTGATACTGATGCAGCTGAAAAATGTTCCAGGATTGCGCTGGATGCATGGAAAGCTTTGGGTTGCAGAGATGGAGGTAGAGTAGACCTGCGGATGAATGCCGGGGGCGTGCCCCACTTCATTGAAGTAAACCCACTGGCAGGTTTAAATCCCATTCACAGCGATCTTCCCATACTTGCCCGAAAATCAGGGATTTCCTATCGCGAACTGCTTCAAATGATCATGCAGTCTGCTTTGCTGAGGTTGAAACTACCTTTTAGCATTGAAAACGGAACTTTTAAAAACCATCAATCATGAAAAAAGCTCTTATCATTCATAGTCCGCTGGAAGATGATGCCCCACCCGATGAGCTGGATGTACTTCAGCAGGTGGAACTATTTCGCAAAGGATTACAGGCATTGGGCTATTCTGTTGGCATTATTCCGTTTCCTTATGATATCAAACATCTGGAAGTAATTGTAAAAGATGAGAATCCTGATTTTATTGTAAACCTGGTAGAAACCCTTTTTGCCGACGGCCGCCTTGTACATACAGGTCCGTTTTTGTTTGATCATTTTAAACTGCCCTATACCGGCAATTCGGCTCATGCCCTTTACCTGAGTTCCCACAAAATTCTTTCAAAGGAATACATGCGAATGCATGGAATAATAACACCTGAATTCTTCACCTACGACATGCTTTCAGAAAATGAAAATGTAACTTTAAACAACCCTTTTCTGGTAAAATCTTTGTGGGAACATGCATCATACGGGCTGGATGAAAATACCCAGTTACTTTTTCATACCAGGGAGGAACTTATGGAAAGGATGAGAAAAGAGAGGAATCCCCGCGATTTTTTTTGCGAAGAATATATACACGGCAGAGAATTTAATCTGTCATTGCTGGCCGGACCTGATGGCCCCGAGGTTTTACCACCGGCTGAGATCAGGTTTAACTATCCGCCTGAAAAAGCCCGCATACTGGGCTACAAAGCAAAATGGGAAGAAGAATCCTTCGAATACAAAAATACAGTCCGTACTTTTCATTTCAATAAACAAGATGAACCGCTGATCAGCAAGTTAAAGGAAATATCGCTGCAGTGCTGGAAAGTTTATGGGCTAAAAGGATATGCTCGTGTCGATTTCAGGGTGGATGAAAAAGGAAATATTTATGTTCTGGAAATCAATGCCAATCCGTGCATTTCGCCCGACAGTGGTTTTGTGGCAGCAGCCCGCCAATCAGGAATTGACACCAGGGAAATTGTGAAAAGAATTGTTGAAGATATTGATAAATCGTAAACGAATAATATGAAAATATCATTCAGAAAAATCATAACGGAAAATGACATTAAAAGGATAAGGCAAATTGCTCTTTCCACAGGATTTTTCAGGGATGATGAGATTGATGTGGCTGCAGAACTGGTTGAAGAAGCCTATTCAAAAGGGCAGGAGCAGTCTGGTTATTTCTTCCTGTTCTCCATGATGGAAAATAATACCACGGGTTTTGTATGTTTCGGCCCCACGCCCTGTACCATCGGAACCTACGACCTTTACTGGATCGTAGTAGATAATAACTATCGGGGAAACGGAACCGGCAAAATCCTCATGCAGCAAACCGAAAAGGAGCTGACAGCCAGAGAAGCCCGAAAACTTTACATCGAAACCTCATCAACCGATAAATACCTTCCCACCAGAGAATTTTATATAAAATGCGGATATACCGAAGAAGCAAGATTGAAAGATTTCTATTCTCAGGGAGATGATAAAGTGATTTATTCCAAAGTGCTTATCCGCAATTAACTTTTTAAAATCGGACAAAACTGTTCGATTCCGTGCAATTCATTTCTGTTTTCTTTTGAAGATTTCCTTCACGAGCTTCATTTTAGTCCTTCTTTTATCTTCATTTACAATGCTTTAAAACAAGTGGCATTTGTCTTGTTAATGGCTCGCTGATATTTATAGTCCAACAATTAATTTGAATTTATCCATGAAAACAGTTTTAAAAAATCTTGTAACATATTTATTATCAGGAGCATTGCTTTTCCATATTTCTGTATATGCACAGGAAAAGCCGCTGAAAGATTTTCAGCTCAGTTTTTTACCTATGGTAAGTACCGATGGCACCGATGTTATCAATTACCGTTACAAAACCAGTATCAATCTTTTTGCAGGTATCAACGGTGGTGTAAAAGGAGTTGAGTTGGGCGGATTTATGAACATCAACAACGGATTCGTTGAAGGTTTGCAACTGGCCGGCTTCGGAAATATTGTGAACGGAAACTTCGAAGGATTGCAGGGTGCAGGTTTTATGAACATAGTTAACGGACATGCAAAGGGATTCCAGGGTTCCGGATTTATAAATGTGATCAGAGGGGGTAATCAGGGATTTCTCGGTAGTGGTTTCATGAATGTGGTAAACGGCGACAGCCAGTCGATATCAGGTGCGGGATTCATGAATGTGGTTCATGGAAATCATCAGGGGTTGAGCGGTGCAGGTTTTATGAGTGTTACCAGTGGTAATTTCAACGGTTTGCAGGGCGCCGGTTTCATGAACGTAACCCGCGGATACAGTATGGGTTTATCAGGTGCCGGTTTTGCCAATATCTCAGGTGGGCATTATATGGGCATCCAGGCGGCAGGATTTATGAATGTTGCGCAAGACATGGATGGTATTCAGGCTGCAGGTTTCCTTAATGTTGCCCGCGAGGTGAACGGGTTGCAGATTGGCTTCATCAACGTGGCAGATACTGTGGCAGGTGTTCCCATCGGTTTTTTGAGTATTGTTAAGCGGGGTGCCCTGCGCGAAATTGAAATTTCTGCCAATGAAGTTTTTCTTATGAATGCTTCCTTCAGGATAGGGGTGCCTGTGTTTTATAATATTTTTTCTGTGGGATATCGACCGGTTCAGGATACCGAATTTTTCGCCATGGGATATGGTATAGGTTCACGGCTTGACCTTTCAGATGATCTGGATCTGGATATTGAACTGCATGGTTCAGCGCTGCATGAAGAATGGAACTGGGATTGGTTTAGCGAGAATCATTGGAGCAGACTCAATGAGCTCAGAACCATGTTTACCTGGCAAACCGGCTCTGTGATTCAGCTTTTTGCAGGTCCTGTTCTGTACAATCACTATTTCCGTGTTTCAGACGAATACAGCAGGGAAGACCTGGAAATTGCCCCGTACAATATTTACGAATACACCAGCGGAAACCGTGTTCGCCAGTGGTGGGTTGGCGGAAGGGCAGGTTTGAGATTTGTTCTTCCCTGATGAGTTATTTCAAATCCTTCAGCAGATCAGCATTCATAATCCTTCCAACCGGATATAAATTATGTTTCTGGTCGTAGTAAGGAGTTCGCTCATAAAACCACGAAAGTACAGCATAAGGATTACGGGCCATGGCGGGATTTTCCACCATGGCCTTTTCCAGTCCGATACGCAGCGAAGGATCCTGTGCGAGCATTTCGCGGGCCATCTCTTCCATAACATAGCTTTCAAAATATTCAACACGTTCAAATACTGAGTTGAAAAATCCCCAGTAAGCAAATGATCCCGGTGCCATGGGTTCAAGCGCGTGGGCAATGATGCGGGCACGGGGCTGGTCCATGGGTATGATCACCGAGCCTTTGGGAAATGTCCTGGTCTCTTGCAGAGTAATTGTTTTGAAGCTTGCAGTTTGTCTTCCTTCTGTTGACCTTGCCGAAAGCTGCACATCATCAAAACGGTATGCCTCAATTTCTATTTCTGTTTCCCGGTTGAGCTGTCTCATCTCAACTCCATGCAATTTTAGCCTTTCAATAATATCCTTGTATTGAACAGGAATAATATATGCTTCGGGAAGCTGGACATCATAGCTTACCCGGTTTTTATTGAACCAGGGTACCTGATAAGTGACAGGCTTTTCGGAATCATAAATAAACCAATACCCTCCGCTCAGGCTGCTCTGCTTTTTTTTGTACTCAACCCCCAGAAAATCAACCATAACCGAATCGGTTGTGAGTTCAAATATCACGGGAAATTTTTCTTTTCTGAATCCGGATGATGCTGTAAAGCGATCGGCTTCCAGAATTATCTGTTTTAGCTGGTTATCGCGGTGCAGAATATCCATGGTATGTAGAATCATCAACAGGGTAGATTCCACGCGTATGGGGTAGGGTTTGAGCATATGGGTTTCCAGCAGCAATCCGGGGCGGTTGAGTTCGGTAATATATCCGGTTGAGAACATGGGACTGTAAACCCCGCTTCGCAAGCCACTGCGCGGATCATGCCAGGAACGATAGGAAACGTAAGGGAAAATTGGAAATCCATCAGCTTCCATCATCACTTCAACCTGCGGCAGGTAGGCTTTTTCCATCCATTTTACCAGGTCCGGATCTGCGGCACCGAAAATGTCAAGAGAATAAGTCAGGGCATATTGATAGTCTCCGCCGTTTGTAGAATGGGTGTCAATAAAGAAATCAGGCTCCCATTCATGCCAAAGCTTAAGAAATGCTTGTATCTCTTTTGAGTCTGCCTTCAAATAATCGCGGTTCAGGTTCAGATTCAGTGCATTGGTGCGCCAGCCCATTTCCTCGGGTCCGTTTTGGTTGATGCGGTTAAAGGGTCCGAAGCGTTCATGACCGTCAACATTCAATATGGGGATAAAAAGGATGGTAATATTTTCAAGGTAGTCTGAATATTTTCTATCAATTACCATGTTACGCAACAGGATCAGTCCCGCATCTTTTCCCACCGGTTCTCCGGGATGAATGGCAGCCTGGATCAGCACGATCTTATTGCCTGATGTTTTCACCTGTTCCGGTGAGAAATTTCCGTTCCCATCCAGAATCAGTAATGGAATTTCCCGCCCCTGGTGGCTGTAGCCCATGATTTCATAATGCAGCAGGGGAGATGCATCGGCCAGCGCTCGGCTGAATTCAAGTGTTTCCTTATAGGAGGGTGTGCGGTTGTAATTACTCTCCTCATAATAAGTTAGCCACTTTTTTTCCTTTTCATCCGAACGGACGTAGGCAGAAAACTGGGTTAAAAGGATGATCAGGAGAATTTTCCGTTGCATGGTTTCTTAATTTGAATATAAAAGAATGGGGCAAAATTATAGAAATCTGATTCAATGTCGTTTAGTTAAACATTATATTTTATAGAACGCATATTACTCAGATGCTTAGCAATACTGATTTTCAATGATTTAATCAATGTAATCAGCGCATGAAAATCAGCGTT
>JAHYJP010000171.1 GCA_019429055.1 Bacteroidales bacterium | reverse complement strand
CCTTTGGTACCGAAATTTTTAATCATCAGGCCATTGCTTTTAAACTTGCTGATATGGCTGTGAAAATTGAAAATGCAAGAAATCTTTGCCTTAAAGCAGCCTGGCTGAAAGATCAAAAACAACCCTATGGTGTTATGAGTGCCATGGCAAAACAATACAGTGCAGATATTGCCATGGAAGTTACAACTGAGGCCGTTCAGATTCACGGTGGATATGGCTACGTGAAGGAGTACCACGTAGAACGATTGATGCGTGAAGCAAAGCTTACCCAGATTTATGAAGGTACTTCAGAAATACAGAAAATTGTGATTTCAAGATCTCTGGTTAAATAGGATCAGTTCCCGGAGTCCGTTCTGCTTATTTTCTCCATGCTTTTGTAGATTATCTTGCCAATATTTCGCATTTGAGGCTGATTAGATTCAACCTTATTACTTACTTTTGCCCCGGGTCTTAAATATTTGCAATGGGGAAAACCACCAATACATGGGATGTAATTGTAATTGGCGCCGGTGCAGCAGGAATTCTGGCTGCCGGCAGGGCAGCACAACAGGGCGCAAAGGTTTTGCTGCTGGAGAAAATGCGGCAACCCGGCCGAAAGCTGCTCATTACCGGCAAGGGCCGTTGTAATATTACCCACGATGCCCCATTGTCGGAGTACTGGAAAAATATCTTTCCCAACGGTCGTTTTCTTAAACATGCTTTACATGCTTTTTTCAAAGACGATATTTTGCAGATCCTTCACGACAGGGGAGTGGAGACCACTACAGAACGGGGAAGCAGAGTGTTTCCGGTAAGTAATGACGCCAAAGAAGTACTCAACGCACTTCTGGATTGGATGGGGACCAAAAATATTGAAAGGGTTTTTAATGTTCGCGTTAATCAACTCATTATTGATAGTGGACAGGTGAAGGGAGTAAGGGCCATGACTGATCAAGGCACAAAAGAGTTTTACGCACAAAGTGTTATCATTGCCACCGGCGGTAAATCCTATCCGGCTACCGGCAGTACAGGCGATGGTTATGAACTGGCAAAACAGGCAGGTCATACCATCACGCAACCGCAACCGGCACTGGTACCACTGGTTACCAGGGAAGATTATGCTTCAAATCTCCAGGGACTGGGTTTAAAAAACATCAATGCTGTGGTTTGGGTAAACGGCAAAAAAACCCGGGAAGAGTTTGGCGAGCTTATGTTTGCCCATTACGGACTTACAGGTCCGGTTATTCTTACCCTAAGCCGGAACGTGGTGGAAGAAATTTCCGCGGGCAATAACGTGGAAATCAGTATCGACCTGAAACCTGCCCTTGACGAAAAAAAGCTCGATGCCCGTCTGCTGCGCGACCTGAATGAACATGGTAAGAAGCAGGTTGAGAACATCTTTAAACTCTGGCTTCCATCAAGCCTTATTCCGGTATTTCTTGAAATACTGGAACTGGATGGGAAAAAACTCTGCAACCAACTGGGTGGAAAGGAGCGGAAAAAAATCCTTCTGCTCATGAAAGATTTCCGGTTTACCATAACAGGACATCCGGGTTTTAAGGAGGCCATAATTACAGCAGGAGGTGTTCCCACATCAGAAATTCAATCGAAAACCATGGAATCAAAGCTGGTGAAAAATCTCTTTTTTGCCGGCGAGGTTATAGACCTGGATGCCAATACAGGTGGTTTTAATCTGCAGATCGCCTGGTCAACCGGCTGGCTGGCAGGACAGGAAAGTGTCCCCAAATCATAACCATTTTTTCCTTCTGAAATACCACAGCATTAAGATAGCAATGAGCCCCATGATTCCCATTACGGCAAAATATGCCCATGGCCATTGAAGCTCAGGCATATTGTCGAAATTCATACCGTAAATTCCCACGATAAAGGTGAGCGGAATAAAAATAGTGGCAATGATGGTAAGCACTTTCATTACCTCGTTGGTTTTATTGCTCATGGTTGAAAGGTAAAGCTCGAGTAATCCTGCCGTCATATCACGGTTGGTTTCCACCGTATCTATTACCTGTATGGTATGGTCGTAAAGGTCGCGAAGGAAAGGCCGGGTTTTTTTCTTTATGAGTGAAATATCAGAACGCTCAAACTGCGAAATAAGTTCTCTCAACGGCCATACAGCCTTTCGAAGCAGCAGGTTTTCGCGTTTGAAAACATAGATCTCTTTCAGGATATCTTTATCCGGATTTCTTAAAAGTTTTTCCTCAAGCAGTTCCATATGCTCACCAATACCCTCAAGAACAAGAAAATAATTGTCGACCGTAATATCAAGCATTGCATAAGCCAGATAATCGGAGCCCATGTTACGGATACGCCCCTTGCCTTTGCGGATCCTTTCGCGCAAAGGGTCAAAAATATCATCTTCCTTTTCCTGGAATGAAAGCACGTAATTCTGGCCGATAATAAGGCTTATTTGCTCAGTCTCGATGCTTTTATTTTTATCATTCCACGAAATCATTTTCATTACCGCAAAAATGTAATCATCATAGAAATCGATTTTGGGTCTTTGTCTTGTATTCAAAATGTCTTCCAGTACAAGGGGGTGAATCTGAAAATGCTCTCCAATCTGCGAGATAAGCTCTGTATTGTGAACTCCTTTGATGTCGATCCATGAAATTTCAGTATTATCTTTCAACGGTAAGAGATCCTCCGGGTTATCAGTGCGGAACTCCTTTAGTTCGGTGGGATTGAAATCCATGATATCAATGGCCGTTTTGTCGGTCTTTTTATGACCTACAAACACCAGGCTGCCGGGAGAGAGACCGGTTTTTGGAGAGAGTTTTTTCATTGCATTTGAGTGGGATTAAAGGTTTATAACTCTGAAGTTGCTAAGAATGATATAGTCAATATCATCGCGCCATTGTTCAACTGAAAAAACATTCGGGTGCTTGGGTGTGATAGAAGTTTCAATGAAATCAGTCCTTCCCCTGATTCTGATTCTGGCATCAAAAATAAATGCCACTTCAAGATGGTGAACGGTAGTAAGGATGATCATTTTCGAGCCCATAAAATCGGCTTGTGAAAATTTAAACTCAATCTCATTGGAAACGATTTCCTGCCGTTCATAGCTTCCCATTAACTCCATCATATCAACAGGATCTTCTATTGATGATTTTTCAAGGAGTTCAAAGTTTCCGATTTCTGAACCATCTGTATTTGTGCTTAACTTGATTATTGTTCCTATGGGAATCGTTATTTCATCAGGTGCAATTTTCAGGTCAACTTCCTGAGAAAAAATATAAGTACAGCTGAAGGATATTATCAGAAAAAGAATAGTTTTTTTCATGCGGTTACGATTTTGTATTTTGGTGGAAACATTCGCACATAACAAAACTTCAGAAAAGAAATACAATTTTAAAAAATCTTGTGCAAGATATGAATTAAGGCAATTCAAAGGTGCTTATTGGCGGAAAAAATGATTTTTTGAGTGTAATGTTGTTTTGAATTACAACCCTACAAAAAAACCACAAGCCCATATGTATTAACCATACGGGCTTGTGGCGGAAAAAATCCAATAATCTTAAGGTCTACACCAGTTCAGCTTCCAGCTTAATATTGGTGCCGGTCAGAGCTTTTGAAACCGGGCAGCCTTCTTTGGCACCGTTTGCTATTTCCTGAAATTTCTCGTTATCAATATTGTTCACTTTTGCCTTGGTTTTCAGCAGGATTTCGGTAATGGCGAAACCACTGTCTGTTTTTGATAAGGTAACCTCGGCATCGGTATCCACTTTAATGGGAGTATACCCTCCCTGATCCAGGGCATGTGAAAGCGCCATGGAGAAGCAACTGGCGTGCGCTGCACCTATAAGTTCCTCGGGGCTTGATGCTGATTTGTCGTCTTCAAAACGAGTGGTAAATTTCAGAGAACCTACATGATTGCTGGTTTTCAGTATGTAACTTCCGTTTCCTTTGGGAAGATTTCCTTCCCAGTATGCACTTGCAAAATGTTTACTCATATCGTTCTTGTTTTTTATTTAGGATTTTCAATTTAGCTGCCGAATCTTTGTGAAATAAAATTTCTTTGTTTATCAGCTAATCACATGATTTATCATAAATTATAACATTGCCTGAAAGCTTTTTGTTTAATCTCTGAACAGTTTAAAAAAGGTGATTTTCTCAAAACTGCCGATTCAATAAGAATTATTTTCAATTTCTGCACTGGCATGGATATAGTAAGATTTTTCCACCTGCACAGTGCTTCCTATAATACCCCCTACGGCTGCACCACCCAAAACAAATAGCAGAATGGTACCGCCGGCATTGTCTTTGAGTTCATAATCGGGGTCGGTTTGCACATCCATAACAGCCATCAGGGAAATGGCAGCGGCACTGCCTGCACCTATGAGTGCCCCCTGGCCGGCTTTGGTTCCTTCTTTTACACGAATAAAACTTATCTCATCCAAATGTAAATTGTGGATTTTACCCCTGCTATAATACTGTATACTGTCGTCGGTTATGCGCAGGTTCTGAACAGGCAACCTCTGGAAATTCCGGAAACCCAGTGTTGCTTCTTCATAAAAGTTTTCCGGAGGAAGATTGTAAGCACTTTGGCCGTAAACAAAAACAAAACTTAAGCTGAATATCAGAATTGTAATGCTTTTTCTCATCATAATACTATAAATTTTTTTAAGGTTTGTTCCCCGCCTTAGTGATGGCAGGGAATAACAGGGGTTTGTTACAGGATTTTAAAATTCAATTAAAGTGCAGGATTTTCCAAAGCATTACCGAATGTGTTTAACAAGTTCGATGGAAAGCAATAATGCCAGTTCTTCAAACTTATCCATCTGGGCCTGGTATTCATAAATTTCCCTTCCGCCAATTGAGCTGGGTTTGGTCCAACCGTAAGCATCCATCATTACATTTCCATTTGCATCATACAGGTAAAGGTACGATTCAAGTCTGATGTTACCCGTGCTTCCAAACATGCCTACACCTATTACAGCCAGCCTGTTGAAACTAACCAGAACATTGTTGATATTCATTTCTCTGGCAAAATGGGCTATACGGCTTTTTAACTGCGGATCACTTTCGAAAATGTCACGTACATTTGTTCCTTTGCCATAATCCCACAGGTTCATACCTCCTTCATCAAACCACACTACCGGAAAATTTTTATTGTCTATCAATATCCCTTCCTTTGCCTTGAAAGGTTCAGCAACCTCACACGTAAAATAATCTCCGGTTTTTATGTAGGTTGTTACTCTTTTGTTCAGGTATCTCAGCAGAATTTTTTTATATACATCTGTCATTCCTTTTTGTTCCTCCAGGATCTGGTCTGCGATTTTGTTTGTCCGTCCGTTGAAGGCTGCTGCATCAATCAGTGGAATTACAGGTTGCACAACAGGGCCATAAGCAATGGAAACCAGGTTGAGCGTATCAAGAGGTATTACTCCTGAATATTTGCTGTTTACCTGCACCTTTGTAGTGATGCATGAGCTCAGCGTCAGAACGGCGATTAAAATTACTGTGATTTTCTTTGTCATTTTTTTAGTAGTTTAGGTTAGGACAAAAAAGTTAAATGTGTATACTATGTAAATGCATTGCAGGTATTTGGGCAAGAAAAGTTCTATGAGTTATATATTTAGTATTGGATAAAATGAAAATCGAATTGGAATCTCCTTACCTCAGATTGCGTATGGCTCTCAGCACATGGTCTTTGATGCGCTCGTAAACCACATCTTTATGACCTTGTCCATCCACGTCCACCAGGATCTTATTCTTGCGGTAATAGTTTACAATGGCATCGTTGCGCTGTGAATGTTCTTCAAGTCGGGCTACAATGGTTGCAGCACTGCCATCGTAGGGCATACTATCGGGGGTTTTGCTGCGGGCATCCAGGCGTTTTACCAGTTCGAGTTGTGGTACCTGAATGTTGATAACACAGTTGATGGCACAGTTTTTCTTTTTCATGATACCATCCAGAATATAAGCCTGCACAAGGGTGCGCGGATAACCCTTGAAAACGTAACCACGGTTGTTTCCATCGGTTTCTTTCAGTTTTTTCTCTATAAGCCTGATTACAATCTCATCGGGAACCAGCAGACCTTTCTCAAGGTAAGGACTGATTTGTTGTGCCAGGTTGGAGCCTGACTGGGCCTCTTCTTTCAGCAGTTCACTGGTTGATATGTAGGTGAGGTTGAATTCTTCTGCCAGCTTTTTGGCCTGGGTGGTTTTTCCTGAACCGGGGAAGCCGTAAACCATTATGTTTACCGGTTTGGTGTTGATCTCTTCACTGATGACTTTGTTTATCCTTTCAAAGACCTCCTGGGTAGTACCCAGCCCGTTCACTCTTGCCACTTTATCGGTATCCTTATAAAACTCAAGCAAAGGGAGGGTTTTTTCATGATACTCCTGCAGCCTGCGCCTGATAACGGCTTCATTATCATCAGTCCGGTCCTGTTCCTTGGCACGTTGCAGTAACCTTTTGGTACATTCTTCATCGGAGATCTCCATGATAATAATTTTGCTCAGGGAGGTTTGCAGCCCGGTGAAGAGACCGTCAAGTATATAAGCCTGCACGTAAGTTCTGGGGAAACCGTCGAAAAGAAAACCGTCGCTGCCGGTATCGGATTGAATAGCATTACCTATGATCTGCACGATGATTTCATCGTCAACCAGTCCGCCCGATTCAATGATCTTTTTTGCCTGCTGACCCAGGGGTGTACCGGCCTTCAACTCATTGCGCAGAACCTCACCCGTTGAGATGTAGGTAAGATTGTAACGCGACATAATAAGCTCCGACTGTGTTCCTTTACCTGCTCCGGGGGGTCCAAAGAGTATAAGATTCAGCATATTGTGTGTTTTGTCTTTAAGGGTTATGTGTTAATCGTTGTGTTTTGATAATTGGGTATCTGCAAAAGTAAAATTATTATTGAGATTATGAAGAAAAGAAATGGTTTTGGGTGGAGGGGAGTTAATATTTTGATTATTCTCCTGACACTGGAGTTTATTTAACACTAAAAACATCATCAGAAAAATGCCCTTAATTGTACTGTACCCGTATGAATGGCCGCTACGCCGGGAGGTTTGCGGCCATTGTAGTTCAGGTTGAGTTGCAGGTATGAACTGAGGTTATGCTGCCAGTTTATACTCCAGATATTATTGGTGCCTGGTCGCAATGCCTGGAGCATTTCAAAGGCTACCGGACTGTTTACATCGAAAGGGTATTCAATTTGTGAAAGCTGATAACGTGCCTGTAAATTGCCCCTTGAAGGGAAGCTGACACGGGTTTCCAGTCCGCCTTTGTGGATCAATGCTTTTTCTCCGGTTTCACCCACCTTGTTTTGCTGGCTGTTGTAGCCGTAAAAAACTGTAAATCGCAGATTTTGACGTGGCTGGATGTTAAGCGATGGTTCAAGATCATAAAAGCGGATCCGGTAATTTCTGCGTTCAAAAAACTCTGATTCATTAATACGATCCCCGTAAAGGGAAGTAAAATGAAGCGAAATCTGCCTGTTGATGTTCCATCGGGTTCTCCATGTTTGCGAACTCAATACCCTGCTTTCAAAACCATTGCTCAGAATACTTTTGCTGCTGTTCTCCTGTATGGTCCATTCGATGCTCCAGGTGCGGTGTGTACGGTTGAAAAACAAGGAGTTTCGCAGGGTTGCATTTAGGGTTACCAGCAATGTGTCTTCCACATCGGTAAAAAAGGGATTGAAGTTTTCTGCCAGCAATCCACCCTGGTTCTTTTTATCAATCCGGTAATTCAGCCGGTTGGAAAACCTTGAGAGAAACTGTCTCCAGCCGGTGCTTTCGCGCCACAACTGCGAGGGTTCAAGATTGATGCTCTGGCTGATGGCAGTGCTGTAGGTTCGGATGAAGTCATCGGTGGGTACAAATACCCTTATGAAGTTGGCTTCGTCAGGGTAGGGGGCGATTTCAAATTCATCCAGTTCCATAATTCCGTTCTCATTATAATCTACCCAGACATAAACTCCTTGTCCGGCAGGTACCTCCACATACATGTATTCTCTTTTACGCTCCATGCTGCTGGATGCCTCGTAAAAGATATTGGAAGTAAGCGCCCCGTTGAACTGCCTGAGAAAATGATCTGCCCTGGCATTGAGCGT
>JAHYJP010000005.1 GCA_019429055.1 Bacteroidales bacterium | reverse complement strand
CATCCCACATCCTTCTGGCACTGGCAACGTAGGCTTTTGTAGGCGTACAGCCCACGTTCAGGCAGGTACCACCCCAATGTTCCTTTTCAATAAAAGCTACTTTTTTCCCTTTGGCGGCCATTTTAAATGCCAATGGGGTTCCGGCCTGGCCTGAACCTACGATAATTACATCAAATTTTTTTACTGTCATCTTTTTATTTTTTTAGAGTATCGGTTATGATTAATAATTGCCTGAAACTTATATTTTCAGTGAGATAGGCTGCGCCGAGCTTATGGTTTCCCCGTAAGTCTATTACTTACTGTCGGGTTGGGGTGCAATCCTGACAGTATTCTTTCTCAAAAGAAAAACAATCAGCCAAATAACAATCACGACAACGGACTACCAGTGAGCGGTTTTAGGGTGCTTTTCTTCTGGGGATATGATGAGGCAAACGGGTCAGTAGTTCATAATTCATGCTGTTGTTCATATCGCTGAAAGACTCCACAGAAATACTTTCATCCCCTTGCACACCAATGAGAACCACACTGTCTCCCACCTTTACATTTTCAATATCTGTAACATCCAATACAGCCATGTTCATATTCACACTGCCAATAACCCTTACTCTTTTGCCATCTACCAACACATGTCCGTTATTGCTGAGTGTGCGGCTAAAACCGTAGCCATAACCCACAGGAACTGTGGCGATTTTGCTCTTTCTGTTGGTCATAAAACTTTTGCCATAGCTTACATACTTTCCTTTAGGAACATTATTTACGCTCATGATTACGCTTTTCCATGAAAGCACCCTTTGGAGGGGATCTTCATCAAACCCTACCTCTTTAATATGCATCATTTTCATCTCTTCGCTGGGCCAGAAACCATAACTTGCAATTCCTACCCGAGCCATGTCCATTACCGAATCAGGGTAATTCAATACCCCTGCCGAGCAGGCCAGGTGGCGATACCGGGGTTGAAATCCTTGGGCATGAAACCAGCTGCATAGCTCATTAAAAGCATCTATTTGTTCGAGCATACGCTGGTAGTTAACAATGCTTTCGGCACCTGCCATATGCGAACATATACCTTCAAGCACAAGCTTTGAAGAATGTTTTTTGAGCAAAGCAGACACTTCATCCAGCTGGTCTTCACAGAATCCGGTTCGATACATACCAGTTTCCAGCTCAATATGAATCCTTGCCGGCTTATTCGTCTTTTGCGACACTTCAATAACCCTGCGCAGTCTTTCAAGCGTAAAAACATAGAAGGAAACATCTCTTTCAATGGCCCATTCCAGGTAGTCATCATCAATAAATCCCATGATCATCAACTCACAGGACTCCTTTTTGATTTCGTATACGCGCATGGCTTCGGCTATACTAAACACGGCATAATGATCTACCCCGCAGTCCTCAACCAATGGAAGAAGCTCTTCAATTCCATGCCCATAAGCATTGGCCTTAACCACCATAGAATATCTGGTATGGCTCCCGATTCTTTTTTTCAGAAACTGAATGTTATTGTTTAACGCGTCTTTATTTAGCTCAATGTAGGAAGTGTGTAGCATAAAATATATTTTTAAGAATAAGTTGGATGGAGTTCCTACTTTGAAATCGTTATAGATGAGTTACCTGACACATTTACTTAACAACCTTTCAGGTATAAAGTTAAGCAAAGTTGCAAAATTAACTGTCAGGAATAAATGCTTTTGCAGACTATAAATTTACAGCCTTTAAAAAAAACAATAAAAGATCGCAAGCATGAATAAAAGCATGAACCAGGAGAGAATTCTCTCAGCAAGTTTCGATAAAATATTGAATTACATCCGTGAAAACGATGATGAACAAAATGTAGTAAATTACCATACCCCCGCATCATTACAGCAAATACTAATGCCAAAAGTGGATGAAGAGCCGACAGGTGAAGATGAATTCCTGAAGATGATGGATCACTATCTGGAATTTGCAGTAAAAACGGGAAACAAACAGTTTCTCAATCAATTGTATTCGGGTTTTAATTTACCCGCTTTTATTGGAGATATGCTGACCACCCTCACCAATACATCCATGTATACCTATGAGGTGGCTCCTGCGGCCACCATCATCGAAAAAGAGATGATTGCCCTGATGAACAGCTATGCAGGATACTCTGATGGAGATGGTATATTTCTGACCGGGGGCAGTAATGGCAACCTGGTGGCCATGTTCACGGCCCGCAACCGCATGTTGCCCGAAAGCCGGTTTCATGGTTACGACCGCACGGAGAACCTGGTGGCATTTATCAATGAACAGGCACACTATTCTTTCGAAACTGCTGCCAACATTTTAGGTATTGGAGCTAAAAATGTTATTAAAGTCAAAGCAGACCACAATGGCAGGATGATCCCCCACGAACTGGAGAAAGCCATTGAAAATGCCAAAAATAACAGACAAACCCCGTTTTTTGTAGCGGCTACATGCGCTACCACCCTTTTGGGAGCCTACGACCCCATAGATGAGATAGCAGAAATAACGCAGAAACATGGATTATGGTTGCATGCTGATGGAGCCTTTGGGGGTTCCATTATCCTGAGCGACCAGCATCGATACCTCATGAAAGGGATAGAAAAAACCGATTCCTTCGTATGGAATCCACACAAGCTGATGAACATTCCGCTGGTATGCTCGGCCTTGCTGGTAAAGCAAAAGGGCGTTTTACAGCACAACATCACCGACCTGAATACCGATTATATTTTTCATGATATGGAAGAGGTGGAAGACCTGGGTAAGAAATCTATTCAGTGTGGCCGACATGTAGATGCGGTAAAACTATGGTTTGCCTGGAAATATTTCGGAAAAAAGGGCTATTCCCAGCGCATCGACAACCTTATAGAAATGGCTACTTACGCCGAAAATATCGTAAACCAGCACCCCAGGCTTGAACTGATGGCATCGAGACAGTCTTTCAGTGTCTGCTTCAGGTACCAACCAGAGAATGTGGTAGATTTGAATGAATTTAACCTGGCAGTAAGAGAAAATATCCGCAAGACGGGTCAATCAATTGTAAATTATGGTTATATAGGAAAGGACCTGACCATTCGCCTTGTAATGGCCAATGGTGAGTTGCGAAAAAAAGATATTGATAAGTTCTTCCAAAACTTCCTTGGAGCGGCTGAAAACCTTGAATTGCAGAAAGTTGAAGAATATGAATATGAAAAATAAATTTACCGGATTCGCCATAGCCCTTGCCTGGCCACAAACCTGGTGTAAACAACCCAATGCATGGTACGACTCTCTTTTGCTCAGATTGGGGATAAGCGTTAATCATTATTACCGTGCAGGGCATGCTGCATTAGTATTGGTTGAAAAATCGACCGGAGATTGCCACTATTTCGATTTTGGGCGCTATCATGCGCCTTTTGAACATGGAAGGGTGCGTAGTGCAACTACCGACCACGACCTGGATTTACCTAGAAAAGCACAAATAACAGCCGATGGTAAAACCATAACCAATCTCAGGGAAATCATGGAGTTTCTGCACCAAAACCAAGCCTGCCATGGTAACGGCGACTTGTATGGTTCTTACACAGAAATTAATTTCAAAAAAGCTTTTGAAAAGTCTAAAGAAATGCAACAGCAAAGCCCTATCCCCTATGGCCCGTTTGTCCGGAAAGGGTCGAACTGTTCACGTTTTGTGCATACTGCTGTTTTAGCGGGTAACCCTAAATCAAAACATGCTTTTCGGCTAAAATATAATATCCCGTTAACTCCCACACCTATGAGTAATGTCAATGCTTTGGATCGTAAAACCAAAGTCTCCGCTCCACAACCCTGGGAATTGTTTTATCCAGCGCTAAAACCGGACGAATCAACACTTCAGGGTACATTACCCCAACCTGTGCGAAGTAAAACCATACCTGCAAAGGCTCAATGGCTGGCAGGAGAAGGTGCAGGATCATGGATTTACATTGAAAAAACCGATGCAAAAAACTTTGAAGTAACCCGCTTTGCTCCTGAAGGAATAATAGAATGCAAGTCGTTATTTAAAAATAATACTCCTAATGCATTTGATCCTGAGAAGTCATTTGATTTATTGCACCCAAGTCATTGCCAGGGAATTACTATAAGGCAGAATGACAAACTGATAATGCTTACCATTGAAGAAAGGGTAAGCAAGCAGGCCCTGAAAAGGGATCTCGCTGAATTAGAGTTGGGCTAAAATCAATACTTCTGATTTTGCTGCTGTATCGATGGGCATTTAACGCTGCCAAAGCTGCAATATACACAACAATCACCTGTAGTGGGTTTTAAAACCTGGTGACATTTTTCACACTCATAGAAAAACTGGCAAGCATCGATTGGCATTTCCTCTTCCTTGCGAAAACCGCAATTTGGACAAGTAATTAAAGAACGGGTTATTATTTCCATTTTAAAAGTTTTAAAATCTATCTATTGCAAGTAAGATGGCCGATCTTCACTTTTCACTTCTCCCTCGCTCCCGTGGCTTCAACTGGCAGGCACACGAGCCTGAAAGCCTCTCATTAACGTCAACCCTTACCGGCATGCCATCACGCTCCCACTCAACAAATCCACCGCTCATGCTTGAAACATGCCCAAAGCCTTTTTCCCTGAGCTTCTCGGCAAATAACCGGCTTTTCAGGCCTGAAGAGTCGGCAAGTATATAATAATTTTCAGGGTCCAATTTGTCGGCATGTTCATCAAAAACACCGATAGGTAAGCTAATGACATTAACTACATCAAAGGCTTTATAATCAGAAAAATCGGTATCGCGCAGATCGATAAGATAAGCACCCTGTTTTACCAGTTCACAGGTTTCGCGGGGAGAAAGAGAAAGGATACCGTGAGTTTGTATTCCGTGGTTTTTGAAAATGTCTGGCATGGTAATTTCGAATTTATTATTTTGAACATTGTCTTTCTTACAGACAATAACAATTTAAAATCTTATAAAGTATTGCAAAGTTAATGAGCCTGTAAAAGATGACGTTATTTTACGTCAAAAATCTTCAATAAACTTTCCATACAAATTAAGTTATCTCTTTTCATTATTTTGTATAACCTCCTCACCACAATCATCGGGTCTTAACGTAGAAATGCTCCAAACAGGATATCCATTTTCAATTACTTTTGATCTGTCCTTTAAAAGAAACTCCCGTAAATCATACCGGAAATGGTTGCCATAACCACCACAAGTATTACATAAACCAAAGTTTTTTGGGTTCCCAAAACACCACGTATTACAAGCATATTGGGAAGTGAAAGAGATGGTCCCGCAAGAAGCAATGCAAGTGCAGGTCCTTTGCCCATCCCTGAAGCGATCAATCCCTGAAGGATTGGCACCTCGGTTAGAGTGGCAAAATACATAAATGCACCAACTACCGAAGCAAATAAATTGGAGAAAACAGAGTTGCCACCCACCAGCCACGATATCCATTCATTGGGAATGATACCAGGGATTGAACCACCATCATGTGTTGATCCCAGCAAAAAACCGGCTGTAACTACCCCTACTGCAAGCAAGGGCATGATCTGTTTGGTAAATCCCCAGGTAGAAAGTGTCCATTCACGGTTTTCTTCATCCCGCTTGTCATAAAGGGTTATTACGCTCAATGCAACCACACCCACCAGCATGGGAACTATGGGCGAGAGCTTCGGGTCGGCAATAAATGTGGTTGCTAAAAATGCTGAAAGTCCGACAACTACACCAGCCAAAACAACCCACTGCCATTTTATTTTCAGAATATAAATAAGCGAATACATCAAAAAGAGAGAAAAGAATCCTGTTATATACCACTTATATGCCCATATATAGTACCATGCGCTGGAAGTGTCATCACTCGCAGGGCTTCCCCAATTGGCAAATACCAGGATCAATACCAGGGTGAAAAAGTGAAAGGATGTTTGCCACATAGGCCTTTTCTCGGGTTGCAGGGGAATATTCATCTGTTCTTCGCGTTTTGCCTTTTCTTCCTTCCTGTAGATCAAGGACATTACCATCCCTATCACCACACTAAACACCACAGCACCAATAATACGTGCTACACCCATTTCAAAACCCAATATGCGGGCTGTTAAAATAATAGCCAGGATATTGATAGCCGGGCCTGAATACAAAAATGCAATTGCAGGGCCTAAGCCTGCCCCACGCTTATGAATGCTGGAGAATAATGGCAGAATGGTGCAGCTACAAACAGCCAATATAGTTCCCGAAACCGCTGCTACGGAATAAGCCAGCCATTTTTTGGCATTGGCACCAAAATACCGGAGCACCGAACCCTGGCTTACGAAAACAGAAATTACACCTGCTATGAAAAACGCCGGAAGCAGGCACAAAACCACATGTTCACGTGCGTACCATTTCACCAGGTCGAAAGTAGCAGCAACAGCCGTGTTGAAACGGGCACTTTCGATGGGAAGAAAGAAGGCTACCCCGAAAAGCAGGGCAATCCAAAACAGTATTTTTAATTCTTTTTTGGTTTCCATAGTTTTATTTTAGTATTTCGGAAAATGACGAAATGAATGATAAAAAAAATTATTTGATATAAATCAGCCAGATAAAGTATAAGCCCACGGCAAAGAACACCACGGCGACAACTCTTCTGAACCAGAATTCAAAAGTTTTCACCTTGTTGTAGAAAGATCCCAGGCCCGATATACTGTATGCAAGGATCCAGGCGAATATGATCACGGGCAAACCGGTGGCAATTGCAAACACAAATGGCATGGAATACCCCATGGTTGAAGATACCGAGAGTGGAATTAGCATACCAAAATAGAGAAAGCCACTATAGGGGCAAAATGCCAGGGCGAATACAACACCCAATAGCAGGGTACTCCAGAAACCACCTGATTTGGAGTTTTCGCCCACCTTTGATGACCACTTACCTAAAAACGAAAAATTGAGTTTGATCAGATCGAACATAAAAAGACCCATAACAATAAGAAATGGCCCGATAAAAAGCTCACCGTATGACCAAATCGTTTTTTGAATATTATAAACACTGGCACCCTGCTTTAGGGTAGCTATAAGGATGATACCAATTACCGTATAAGTAATGGCCCTGCCCAGCGTGTAAACAAGGCCATTGATAAAAACTTTCTTCTGGTGGTTGATATCCTTGCTGATAAAGCCAATGGCTGATATGTTAGTAGCAAGGGGGCATGGGCTTATGGCGGTCATAATACCCAAAAGGAAAGCCCCCAGTATTGGAAATTCAGTACTGTTAACAAGTTGATGTAGATATTCCATAAAAATTATTTTGTATCGGTGCTGATACGGGCAAGCAACTCTTTTTCAAAGTTTGCCGTGTCGAGGTTACGTGAATAAGCTCTTACAATATCCGTAATATCGGTGATGGTTTCATTTCTGCGATTGGTTGTAACAATAACAACGGTTTGCGAACCTGCCTTATATTTTTCAACCAGAGCCTGATTTGCCTGGTCCGATATTTTAACGGTAGTAAATTTTACATCCCCTGCTTTGTAAGTGCTCTCAATCATGCTTTTCACATTCTTTTCGAGATCGTCACAGGCTCGTGCCCTGCAGCAGGCAAGGTCGGCTTTAAAATATAATACTTCAACTTTTTGAGCTGTGGCATTTAGCCCTGCAAACAATGCAATTACCAGTATTACAAATAGCTGTTTCATGTGCTTTTTAAGATTAGTGTATTAATTAATATCAATTATTAAGAAATGAATTGGTTTCCTGTGCAATAAGGGCTTTAAGTCCGCCGGGATTCCCCATCACCATGGCAAAAGACTGATCGGTGATGTCTTTGTACTCTTCACCACTGGCAATGACAAGACTACTAAAAACAATTTCATATTTTTCAGCAAGTGCTTCATTGGCTTTTTCTGAAAAATCAACCTCTATAAAGGCTACATCTCCATTTCCGGCAAAATTCTCCATAATAGCCTCCTGAGCTACTTGCTGAAGAGTTACACAGGTAACGCAGCGCATTTTGCCATGAAAATAATAGACATGAACCTTAGCTTCATTCATTGAAAGATCATTTGAACCATCGGTACGGTCACTTCCTGTCATCTGGCTGCAGGCAGCCAGAAAAATTGATAATACACCAATCAGTGATAGTTTTTTCATACAACTAATTTTTAAATTTCAATCTTTGTTTCATTAAGCTTAACATTCAAATAATCATTAAAAGCACTGTTGAGTTTCGCCCAATTTTCTTTATTAATGCAATATTTTATAAAGGGTGCTTCAATCTCGCCCTGAATAAGTCCGGCATGTTTCAACTCTTTTAAATGTTGCGAAAGGGCTGACCTGCCTATGGGCAATTCATCCACCAGGTCGCCACTGTAGCAGCATGCATTGCGGCTGGAAAGCTTTTTCAGGATGTATACCCTTACCGGATGGCTCATGGCCTTGGCAAACCGGGCTATTTCCTGCAGATCTTCAGGTATTTCAACTTTCTTAACCATTGGCAAATTTTTCTATTTGGGTTTTTATTTCATCTTTTGAGGGCAGGCGGCCACTTATCACGACCTTTTCATTGATCACCAACCCTGGTGTGGCAATAATTCCATATTTCATGATCTCCATGATGTCTTCCACCTTCGAAATATGTGCCTGTATATTGTTTTCAGCTACAACCTCGTTGGTCATTCTTTCCAGGGTTTTGCACTTTTGGCAACCGGTGCCGAGAATTTTAATTTCCATCTTACATTTAAATTACAGGTTTTATATTTTAATATTTCGCAAAATTACGAAATGAAAATTATTAATCAACCGTATTTTTACTCATTTCCGTTTTTTAAAAACAAAATTTCAGTGCCATATCAGGTTCAACAGGAAACGTAATAACAGGATTGCTTCAAAATACTTATTTTTGACAGGCTTTTAATCAAACATTACCGTTAACAAGCATTTTTAAACTGACCTTTAACATATTTCATAATGAGCACATTCTATTGCGAAAATTGCAGGATTACCTTCGAAGACAGCCAGGGGCTTAAAAAAGAATACCAGGACTACATATACGGCCCCTGCTGGAAATACATTGCATATTGCCCGGAGTGTAAACAGGAAAGCTCGGAAAAACGTGAACCCAAACCCGGTAAAGCCAAAAGTGATTTATCCATGGAGTGCGGTAGCGGTGGTTGCCAGGGCCCGGCATGCAGCAGGTTCTAAATTAAATCTCAATTTAATAATCCAAACAGATATGCCCCATCACCCTATTTCCAAATCCCGGGTTACCGGCATTATCCTGGCCGGTGGTAAAAGCCGTCGTTTTGGAAGTGATAAATCACTGTTTGAGTTCAACGGTAAAAAGCTCATTGAGTATTCCATTGCCACGCTGCAGCCATTGTGCGGGCAAATACTGCTCAGCACCAACGAACCTGAGAAGTACGCATTCACAGGCCTTTCTGCGGTTCCCGACCTTTTTCCCGGTTGCGGACCCGTGGCGGGTATACACGCCTGTCTTGAGCAATCCAAAACCGAGCATCACCTGGTTATTGGATGCGATTTACCCTGGCTCAACACCAGACTATTTGAATTTATACTGCAAAAAAGTACTGACTACCAGGTAGTAATGCCCATGCATAAAGGTTTTAAAGAAACCATGGCCAGTTATTATCACCAAACCTGCTTCCCTGACCTTGCGAAAGCTCTAACAGAAAAGCGATACAAAATATTTGATGCCATAGCACTGCTAAAAACTTATTACCCTGAAATTGACCAGGAAGAATTTTATTCTGAAAAGCTTTTTACTAATATCAATTTCCGCGAGGATATTGAAGAAGGCTGAGGCTAAAGTTAAGGCTAAGTTTGAGTCAGATACTAAGAGTGTTGAAGCCCATAAACGATTAAACCCATAAGCTATTAACGATTAAACACTATGCAGATTTACCCCAAAAAACAACTCTCCGAAAAATGGCTGAAGGCCGCCGTAGTGGGTAGTTTATGGGCTACAGTGGAAATTGTGCTGGGGAGTTTACTACATAACCTTAAGTTGCCCCTGGCAGGTTCTTTACTCTCTTTTATCACGGTGTATCTTGTCATCTCCTTTTTTCAGGTTTGGAAAACCCATGGTTTGATTTGGCGGGCAGGGCTGATTTGTGCCCTGATGAAATCTATTTCGCCCAGTGCCATCATCCTGGGGCCCATGATGGGAATTATTTCGCAAGCCATCATCCTGGATATGATAATCAGGCTCTCGGGCAGGAATCTGTTTTCCTATTTAGTGGGTGGATCACTGGCCGTATTCAGCGCTTTATTTCAAAAAGCAATTACCTTACTTTTCCTGTATGGGTGGGATTTTGTGCTGCTGCTGGAAAATATGTATTTCTTTGCTGCCAGGCAATTGCGATTGGAACATTTACCGCCAGCCTGGCTGTTGGTGTTGCTCAGCATGACTTATCTTTTCAGCGGAGCCCTGGCCGGCTTCATGGGTTTCATAACGGGAAGAAATTATTTAAAAGTTCATGCTGACAGTCCGGGCTACCATACACTAGAAGCTCACGGGCAAAGCGACCTGTTTAAGCATACCCGGAAAAACAATCATTCCATTTTGCTGCTTTTCCTGAGCCTTGTAATGCTTGTGGCAGGCATGCTGGTGATTACCCGCGCCACCTTGTGGATTTCTGTTATTCTGGTTTTCGTGGTGCTGGTTTTGGGTTATCTGCGTTATCCCGGCAATATGCGGTATTTTCGAAAGCCTGCTCTGTGGATACAATTGGGTATTATTATCCTGTTATCGGCTCTTTTTAAAAACGGGCTGGTGCATGTTCTCAGTATCGAAGGATTCTCCATCGGATTAAAAATGAGCTTAAGGGCATTGTTGCTGATCACTTGCTTTGCAGCTATCGGTGCGGAATTGAAGAACCCGGTGGTAAAAAACCTGCTTTATAACCGAGGATTCCAGAATCTTTACCAGTCGGTAGAGTTGGCCTTCTCTGCGTTACCGGGTGTAATGGAAGAGTTTTACGGCCAGACAAGGGATATCAAAGGATTCAAGAAACTCGCCTACGCCATGCTTGGACGTTCTCAGGCCCTGCTGGATGCCTTCCGTAAAGCAGAAGAAAACCGTAAACCGGTATTTATCCTCACAGGACAAATCAACCAGGGGAAAACCGGTTTTACAATGCAATTGATTGAGATGTTTCAAAATCAGGGATTAACAGTCAGGGGTTTCGTTACTTTAGGGAATACTAATGACAAAAGTCGAAATACCTACAAAATAAAAAACCTCCAATCAGGAGAAAAAACTGATTTGTGTTCTACCCAACCCGACCCCGCAAAACCCAACTATGGCCGTTTCTATTTTGAAGAATCCGGTATTGAAAAAGGACGCAACATCATTGCAGAAACTCTGACCCAACCTACCGACCTTCTGGTTATTGACGAACTGGGACCCATGGAGATTAACGACCGGGGCTGGGCACCGGTAATTGAAAAGGTGGTTGAACAAAACACCTGTGCACAATTTTGGGTAGTAAGGGAAAAGCTGGTAAAACCCATGATGCGCAAATGGAATGTGGGTGATATAATCGTATTTGAGCTGGGATCAGATCCGGCAGGATATATAGCTGATACTATAAATGACCGGTTAAAGAGAATTTAGGCATTTTATTCAATATTAACCCCTGCGTTAGCTTCATTAATATTCAAAATAGAGTCGCCAACTTTTTCACAGGATGAAACGAGCTTATTGAAATAAAAACCGCTTTTTACGTGGTAAGATCCTTTTTCGATATCATCGATAACTTCTTCATTAACAAAGTCTCTGTATGCATTGATCTTTTTCTCCAATTCATAAGAGCGTTGAATATTTGTACGGGCAAAAGCCTCTCCCCTTTCCATATTGACCATCATCACATCAAAAGCTTCATTCACCAGCTCAAACATTCTGTCAAGTGCATCTCTCTGTTTGGGAGTAAAATAAGCCTTTTCCTCCTTCTTTTTTTCAAGAAGAGAAGCCATTTTAAAACAAACATCACCGATCTTTTCCACTTCACTTATCACCAGTCTCATTCTCCTTAATTGCTCTGATGCATTTGTACTTAATTGTTTTCGGGATGCTTTGATAAGAAATGTAGTGATTTCTATTTCAACCCTGTCAGTAATTTCTTCGTATTTGCTAACTCTGGCCAGAAGTTTATCAAACTTTTTACGATCGGTCTGATAAATCATTTCAGGAATGAAGTTGAACATCCTCTGTGCCAGGTCGCAATATCTCCTGGTTTCTCTTTTGGCCTGAAGTACCGAAAACTCAGCAAGTTGCAGAAATCCACCGCCAAAATATTCCAGCTGATGCCTTTCATCTACCTTGCCTTTAGATGGAATAATTTTCTCAACAATTATTACTATAAATTTAATAAAACCTATTAGAAACAATGTATTGGTAATATTAAATGCAGTGTGAAAAATTGCCAGACCAAACGGCACCATGGAAGCATCGATCAAAGGTGAATTAAGGCCCAGGCTGATCATATAATTATCTATCTGATTAATAAACAAATTAAATGCTATCAACATCCATATCACTCCAAAAATATTAAAGAGCGTATGAGCCAGAGCTGTTCTTTTGGCATAAACATTTCCCACCAGCGCTGCCAGGTTAGCTGTTATAGTTGTGCCGATATTTTCTCCCAGTACAATGGCAGCACCATGCTCAAATCCGATCCAACCATTATTGCACATAACAAGTGTAAGGGCCATTGTGGCACTTGAGGATTGCAACACGATAGTAAGTAAGGTTCCAATTCCCAGAAAAATCATGATACTTCCAAAACCATAATCAGTAAGGTTTTGCAATGCCTGGAACATTTCCGGATTTGAATGAAGATCGGGTACAGAGGTTTGCAACAAACCTAAACCCATAAAAAGCAGTGCAAATCCAAGTAATGTTTCACCCAGGGAAGTAAGTTTATCCTTCGAAAAATATAGTAATGGAAATGCAATTCCTATTATAGGTAATGATAACGCTGAAATATTAAGTTTGAAACCCAAAAAAGAAATAAGCCAGGCGGTGGTGGTAGTTCCAATATTGGCCCCCATTATTACACCAACTGACTGGACCAGACTCATAAGGCCTGCATTAACAAAACTAACCAACATAACTGTTGATGCAGATGAAGATTGTACAAGTGTTGTGATCAGAAATCCTGTTAGTACGCCCAGAAAACGGTTGGAAGTCATGGCACTCAGAATGGAGCGCATTTTATCGCCGGCAAGCTTTTGAATGCCTTCGCTCATTACCTTCATCCCGAAAAGGAATAAGCTCAAAGCTCCAAAAAGTGTAAGGAACTGAATGAAACCAAAATTCATAAGTCCATTTCTTAATTTAAGACAGCAAAATTACTAAAAGCTATGCTTTGCTTAACCTGTTAACATAAACTTAACATTGGAAATTTTCTTAATAAGATAATTTTCGCCAATCAGAAAATTACCTCATTAATCGGTAGTTTTAATGGCCATTTCTGATTACAAAATCCCGGTGAGATTTCAATAAATTAATGGAATAAAGCAGCATGTTTTTGGTTTCGGAAAGATAGTTAAACATAACAAGGCTGTTTTTGGTTTTTACTTTATCTGCTTTAATGAGTTTTATTTGTAGTTTTTTAAACTTTTCAAGATCGTTTACTAGCTCTGTATTCATCTTAATGACCTCATCCATCTCATTGTACTTTTTGTTTTCCAATAAGTTGAGAACATTTTTGTAAAAAACAATGATCTTGACTTTTAGTTTCGAAACTTCGGATTCCTGCTCGGGAATTGCTGCAGGGTGGGCGTTGTCAAGATGTTCATTGAAAGGTTCGGAAATATAAGTTAAGCAATGAGCCGTTTCTCTTAAGTAATCAAGTATCTGAACATAATGATGGCCGGTATCAATTGAATCTTCTTCCAGCTTTTTCAGTGTAATATAAATATCATTTTTGAGAGCTTTTGTATATTTATTCAATTCTTCTACATTCCTGGTTACTTTTTTAAGTTTCCTTCTGTCTTCTTCAATAAACGCCTCCGTTAATTGGGTATGAAAGTCTGCAACTTTCCCGAGAGTTTCCCTGATGTTTTTATTGCATTCATTCATCACACTCTCTTCAGTCCACACTCTTTTTGTTTTATTTAATGCCTGTGCTTTTTTCAGGCTACGTTTCTTATGTATGAAACTGGTTCTAATTACAAACGAAAAAGCTATAATAAGTGCAATAATAGCTGCAGGGTACCCCCCCCATCTGATCATCATTGCAAATAAGAATGCAACTGAAAAGGCTGTAAAGGCAGTAAAAAACCATCCACCAATAACTGTAATTACTCCTGTAATACGGTAAACCGCACTTTCCCTGCCCCATGCGCGATCAGAAAGTGAAGTACCCATGGCTACCATAAAAGTAACATAAGTGGTTGATAATGGCAATTTCAGAGATGTTGCCAAAGCAATAAGAATACTTGCAACAAACATATTCACCGAGGCCCTAACCATATCAAAATCAGCGTTATTTTTCAACATTCGGTTTCGTCTCTTACTTACCGATATATCAAAACGCTTATCAATATTACTCATCAATCTTTTCGGTAATACCCCTGAAACTACTTTGGACAGATCCATTGATTTTCGCACCAGTGTCTGAGCAAATAACGAAGAAGAAAATCTTTCATAACCTTCATCCTGCCGGGCAAGGTCAACCTCAGTCTGTGTAACTGAGCGTGCTTTTTTTGAGAAAATCAAAGCAAAAATCATAATAATACCTGCCGCCAGAAGAAATAAAGTGGGGGTCTTAACAGGTAACAACAATGATTCCATGGTATAAGCAGCAGGATTCAGAGAAGGATCACTAACAAATAATTTAAATGATTCATAACCTGCAAGCGGTACGCCTATAAAGTTAACGAGGTCGTTACCTGCAAACGCCATGGCAATGGAAAATGTGCCGATTAATACAATAATTCTCAGAATATTGATTTTAAAAACTGAAATTAAGAACTGAGAAATTAAGGTAAACCCGATAAAACAACTCCCCAGAATCAGTAACGTGTTATCATGAATCCACAGAACAGTTTCAGGTGTCATAAAAGAAGCACCGCTTGCTCCTTTCACCAGAATGAAATATATGATTGAAGTAATGGCAAAACTTCCCCAAACAGCTCCGAAATAAGGTAAATTTTTCTCGTAGTTAAACGTAAAAAGCAACCGGGAAAAGAACTGAACAATCGACCCAACAGTAAATGCAATCACCACAGAAAGTAATATTCCGGAAATTATAGCCAGAGCTCTTGCTGTATTGATATAAGTGCTAAGATCCTGAAGGGTTTCTGGCGAAGTATAGATTTTATAAATGGATACTGCAACAGCTGCACCAAGTAATTCAAAAACAATCGAAACTGTGGTTGAGGTGGGCAGTCCGAAGGTATTGAATGTATCAAGAAGAATAATATCAGTGATCATTACTGCCAGAAAGATCACCATAATTTCATTGAAATAAAACTGATCGGGGTGAAAAACGCCACTACGGGCTACTTCCATCATGCCGCTTGAGAACGTAGCACCCACAAGAACACCTAGTGAAGCTACTCCAAGGATAACCTTCATCGATGCTACCTTTGACCCGATAGCTGAATTGAGGAAATTTACTGCATCATTTCCTACACCAACGACAAGGTCAGAAATGGCTAAAATAAAAAGTGCTACAACAAAAAACAGATAAATATTATCCATTATTTCTACCCAATTTTCAAAGTTCAAATTTAGGTTGTTAAAAAATATTTACCCTATATAAGATATTAATTTATTGTTAATTATATCGGTGTTTGTTCTTTGATTGCTAAATTCTGAATTTCGATTCGGGTTTTATACTTTTCACTCCTTTTTCAACAGTATCAGGAAAAACACACTCATACTTTAACTACTTTTCCTGAGAAAGTATATCCATCCTGAGATACAATTCTGAGAATATAAACACCTTGCGCAAGATGGGACAAATCCAATTTAATTAACTCACCTTCAGAATGATATCGTGATGAATAGTTTTCAACCTTAACCCCTGAAATAGAAAAAATATCAATATTAAATCTGATACCATGTTTTATACCCAAATCAATACTCAGGATATCACTTACAGGATTATTCCAGGTAATATGGATTTTCTCAGGAAACTGATAATTGATCGAATTCACCAGCTCAACACTGACCATGTCAAGCATTACAGGTAAATGATCCGACATGTTATAAAGTGCATCAATTATTTCCGGAGGCTGGCTGTAATTCGGGGGATTGATCAGAGACTGGTTGAATCTGTTGCCATCTTGTCCGATTGCCGTATAACTATTCTCAACGTATTGAAAACCATTAAGGCCTTCCATAATGGATCGGCTGGTAAGGATAAAATCATACCGGTCATCAAGCCCCCCGGTCACAAAACAAGGATGGCTTCCGGTCCGGGGACTCTGCGTATGGTAGGGGGCCATCTCAGAATTATTACCCCAAACACCTGTTATATCAATAGGATCATAAAACCTTATTTCGGGATTTACATTATTAACCATAATCTGAAAAGCCTGTTCAAAGGAAGATTTCATGTTAAAATCGCCCATAAACATAATGTTTCCGGAGTAATTGCTGGCATCCAGATAATTCATAACATTTGAAACCATTGTGGTTCTCATTTGCTGGTCGCTGGTAGTTTGACCTGCTTTAAGATGAGCAACTATAAGAGTGATGAATACCGTATCGCCTGTAAATTCAAGATCATCAGATTTATAATACAGTGTATACAAATTAATGTCGCGTAACAAGGTGCTTACAATAACTTCATCGTACAGCCCCAACTTGCGTGAATTATAAAAAAGACCATTGGCAAACCAGCCATTTCCTGTATTGGTATAGGTGGCATGCTCAAAATAATCTACATCTCCGGTATTCAAAACCTGATCTCTGATGCGGGTAAGATTATGGGCTCCTCTGCCAAGTTCATTTACAGTAAAAATATCGGGCTGGAAATGCCCAAGGATGGTTCTTAAGTATTCGTCTTTATCATCATTATTGTTATTTTGTTCTGTGCAGAAATCGGTATAAAGCCCATAAAACAAAAGATTGTATTGCATAACACGAATGGTGTCCTGGCCATTTGCCTGGTTTAAAAACAGAAACAATATAAAAACAGGTAACACCAAAAAATGCCTGATACTGTTAATCAAATTCACTTATGTTTAATTATGTATTAAATTGAAAAAAAGGCGGCATTTTTTAAATACCGCCTTTGTATTTAGGTTCAGAAATCCTGAAATCTTATTACTTTTTGTAAAACTTAAAATCCTTGCCCAGATACCTGGCTGTATCACCAAGAATTTCTTCAATGCGAAGCAACTGATTGTATTTTGCAATACGGTCAGAGCGGCTTGCAGAACCGGTTTTAATCTGTCCTGTACCCAACGCTACTGCTAAATCAGCAATGGTAGTATCTTCCGTTTCACCTGAGCGGTGGCTCATTACCGATGTATATGAATTTGCGGTAGCCAATTGAACAGCGTTAATAGTTTCTGTTAAACTTCCAATCTGATTAACTTTAACCAGGATAGAGTTAGCAACATTTGTATCAATTCCTTTTTGTAATCTTTTGGTATTGGTTACAAAAAGATCATCACCTACGAGCTGTATTTTTTCTCCAAGTTTCTGAGTCATAAGTGCCCAACCATCCCAATCATCTTCACTCATACCATCTTCAATAGAAATAATAGGATATTTGTTTACCCATTCGGCCCAGTAATCAACCATTTGTGCTGGTGTAAGTTTATCACCCGTTGATTTGTGAAGATGATAAACATTTTCTTCCGGCAGGTAATACTCAGCAGAAGCAGGGTCAAGTGCGATGAAAATATCTTCGCCGGCTTTGTAACCTGCATTTTCAATAGCCTGAAGAATAACAGTTACAGCTTCTTCATTGGATTTAAGATTTGGCGCAAAACCACCTTCATCACCAACGTTGGTGGAATAGCCTTGTTTTTTCAAAACTGCTTTCAGATGATGGAAAACTTCAGCACCCATTCTAAGGGCATGACTGAAAGAAGTGGCACCCACCGGCATAACCATAAACTCCTGAAAATCGATGGAGTTATCGGCATGTGAGCCACCATTAAGGATATTCATCATGGGGATAGGAAGCAGGTTTGCATTTACACCACCCACATAACGGAAAAGGTGTTGGTTGGTTTCCTGAGCTGCAGCATGAGCAACGGCCATCGAAACACCCAAAATAGCATTAGCACCCAGATTGGCCTTATTGGGAGTGCCATCTATCTGGAGCATGGTATTGTCAATGAGATTCTGGTCGGTAACATACAAACCTTTCAGTTCGTTGTTCAATACATTGTTAACATTGTTAACTGCCTTCAAGACTCCCTTTCCAAGGTACTGTGATTTATCATCATCTCTTAATTCGACAGCCTCATGAACTCCGGTTGATGCACCGGAGGGCACTGCTGCACGACCCATTATTCCATTCTCAGTTACAACATCTACTTCAATAGTAGGATTTCCTCGCGAGTCAAGGATTTGTCTTGCATGAATATTCAAAATAGCACTCATAATTGTAATTTTTTTTAATGTTAAACTTAATCCTTTAGTTCCAATAATTTCTTAAAAGTAAGAAATTCTTTAAAATATCAATAAAAAAGAGGATAAAGCTTTTGTGAACTTTATCCCCCTTAAAAATCTTCAACCCAACAACATCAAATATGATTTTATTTCTGGATTTTTACTTCAATTACCCGATTGATATTTTACGATACCACAGGTGAAGTATTGATTCATTGGATTGGTTAATTTGTATAAAGTTACTTTTCTTCTTTCTTTTCTTCAGCATCTTCGGTATCATCTGCCTCAGACTTTTCTTCTTTCTTTTCAGCCTTGGGTTCTTCTTTCTTCTCTGCTTCAGGCTCATCTTCCTTCTTCTCTTCAGCCTTGGGCTCTTCAATTTCGGTAACTTCTTCAGCCTTTTCAGCGGCTTTAGTTTCTTTGGGATGGTCTTCTGCCGGAGTTTCAACTACAGCTTCAACTTCAGGTTGTTCTTCGGCAACAGCAGCCTTTTCAGCTTTTTCTTCAGCTTTTTTTGGAGAGGCAGCTTTAGGCTCAGCATCAGAAGATTTCTTACCACGACGACTTCTGCGTGTCTTCTTGGCAGCATCTTCTGTTGTTTTTAGCATGTTGGTATTATAATCAACAAGCTCAATGAAGCACATTTCAGCTGCATCACCCTGTCTGAAACCGGTTTTAAGAATTCTGGTATATCCACCGGGTCTTTCAGCAACTTTCTGAGATACTTCTCTGAAAAGTTCGCTAACAGCTTGCTTGTTCTGAAGATATGAAAAAACGGTACGACGTGAATGAGTAGAGTCTTCTTTTGATTTGGTAATCAAAGGTTCTACGTATACACGCAAAGCTTTGGCTTTAGCTAAAGTTGTAAATATTCTCTTATGAATTATAAGGGAAGACGCCATATTTGAAAGCATGGCTTTTCTGTGTTGAGATTTTCTTCCCAGATGATTTATTTTTTTCCTATGTCTCATTTCAACTAATCCTTATCTAATTTGTATTTTGAAAGATTCATGCCAAAACTAAGGTTTTTGGACTTGATAAGCTCCTCCAGCTCTGTGAGCGATTTTTTACCGAAGTTTCTGAATTTAAGAAGATCATGTTTGTTAAGAGAAACCAGATCCGCAAGGGTTTCAACATCGGCAGCCTTAAGGCAGTTTAGTGCCCTAACACTGAGATCCAGGTCTACTAGTTTTGTTTTCAGCAGTTGCCTCATGTGCAGGGAAGTTTCATCAAACTCTTCACTGGTTGCTTTCTCTTCGGTATCGAGAGTAATTTTCTCATCGGAAAACAGCATGAAATGGAAAATTAAAATTTTCGCAGCTTCCTTCAGAGCGTCTTTTGGAGTAATTGAGCCATCGGTCAGAATTTCCAGAACAAGCTTTTCGTAGTCGGTTTTTTGTTCAACACGATAGTTTTCAACGAAATACTTGACATTCTTAATCGGAGTAAAAATAGAGTCAATGGCTATTTGACCGATAATTGGGTTCAGGGGTTTATTTTCTTCAGCCGGCACATAACCTCTACCCTTCTCGATGGTAAACTCAATATTCAGATTTACTGAAGATTCCATATTGCAAAGAACCACATCAGTATTAATTACCTGAAAATTAGAAAGGAAATTGTTAAGATCACCTGCTTTGAAAACCTCCTGACCGGAAATGTTTACTGTTACCTTTTCACTATCTTCTTCCTCTACTTTTTGCTTAAACCTGATCTGTTTGAAGTTAAGGATCATTTCAGTTACATCCTCTACCACACCTTTTATGGTTGAAAATTCATGCTCTACACCTTCTATGCGAACAGATGTAATAGCAAAACCTTCAAGGGATGAAAGCAGAATTCTCCTCAAAGAGTTACCAACAGTGATACCGTAACCCGGCTCCAGGGGACGGAATTCAAATTTTCCATAACTCCCGTCAGATTCGAGCATGATAACCTTATCCGGTTTTTGAAAAGCTAATATTGCCATGTATATTGGGTTTTTATGATACGATAAAATCGATTCTAATTATTACTTGGAGTACAATTCCACGATGAGCTGTTCCTTGATATTCTCAGGAATCATATCCCTCTCGGGCATATTAAGGAATTTTCCTTCAAGTTTCTGCCCATCCCATTCAAGCCATGAGTAAGTATTAACTCTGCCATTGAGTGATTCAGAAATTGCTTCAAGGCTTTTGGATTTTTCTCTCACGCCTACAATATCACCAGGACGAACTGTGTAAGAAGGGATATTTACAACTTCTCCATTTACCGTAATATGTCTGTGTCCTACCAATTGGCGGGCAGCACGTCTGCTGGGTGCAATACCCAAACGAAATACTACATTATCGAGGCGTGCTTCAAGAAGCTGGAGTAAAATTTCACCTGTGATACCCTTTTTACGGGTAGCAGTTTCAAAAAGATTGGCAAATTGCTTTTCAAGCAAACCATAAGTGTATTTTGCCTTCTGCTTTTCCTGTAGCTGAATTCCGTATTCTGATTGTTTCTTTCTTCTTTTGTTGGCACCGTGCATCCCGGGGGGATATTTTTTCTTTTCGAATGCTTTATCGGCTCCAAAAATCGGATCACCGAATTTACGGGCAATTTTTGTTTGGGGTCCTCTATATCTTGCCATAATTTATACGTATAATCTGTTTGATAAAAAGTGTTTGTTGATTTGAATTAAACTCTTCTCCTTTTGGGAGGTCTGCAACCATTGTGCGGCAACGGAGTAACATCTACGATCTCTATCACTTCAATTCCTGATGCGTGGATCGTTCTGATAGCAGATTCGCGGCCGGAACCTGGTCCTTTAACAAACACTTTTACTTTACGTAAACCAGCGTCATAAGCAACTTTGGCAGCGTCAGTGGCAGCCATTTGCCCTGCATAAGGGGTATTCTTTTTAGAACCTCTGAATCCCATTTTACCGGCTGAAGCCCAGGAAATTACCTGTCCGCTGTTGTTGGTAAGGGAAATAATAATGTTGTTGAACGATGCAAAAATATGGGCTTGCCCAACAGGTTCTACTTTTACTACACGCTTCTTCGAACTGCGTGCACCTTTAGTTTGTTTTGCCATAATTTATTTTAAAGTAATTTCTCTGATCAAGCGGCTAATCCGGTATTCCAAAAATAATGCGCCGCTTCTTTAAGCATTATTTTATTTAGTAGCCTTTTTCTTATTCGCAACGGTTTTCTTTTTACCTTTTCTTGTACGGGCATTATTTTTGGTTTTTTGTCCGCGCAAGGGTAAACCGATTCGGTGTCGAATTCCTCTGTATGAACCAATGTCCATAAGCCTTTTAATGTTCATCTGAACCTCCGACCTTAAACCACCTTCTACCTTGTAATTATCGGTAATGATATTACGGATAGAAGTGATCTGATCGTCATTCCAGTCCTGAACTTTGATGTTTGCATCAACCCCGGCTTCTTCGAGGATTTTTTGTGCTGTGCTACGACCGATTCCAAAAATGTAAGTCAAGGCGATTTCGCCTCTCTTATTTTTTGGGATATCAATTCCTGCAATACGTGCCATATGATTTCAATTGATTTAGTTTCCGAAATTATCCCTGACGTTGCTTAAACTTGGGGTTCTTCTTATTAATTACATAAATTCTGCCTTTCCTGCGTACAATTTTACACTCGGGGCTTCTTTTTTTAACAGACACTCTGACTTTCATTTCGCAGTTTTTTAGCGTGTAAGATAAAACTCAATTATTTATACCTGAAGGAAATTCTTCCTTTGGTCAGATCGTAAGGCGACATCTCTACTTTTACTTTATCACCGGGCAAAATCTTAATATAATGCATACGCATTTTGCCTGAGATATGAGCTGTAATAACGTGACCATTTTCTAATTCTACCCGAAACATTGCATTCCCGAGAGATTCAATAACAGTACCGTCTTGTTGTATCGATGCTTGTTTTGCCATACTTTACTCAATTATTAAACTATTATTTTGATTGGTTTTGAGAGACTCCTTAATGTACGAAAATGAAGAAAGGATATCAGCTTTACCTTTACCAACAGCAACAGTATGTTCGTAGTGCGCCGAGGGTTTGCGGTCAGTTGTGCGGATAGTCCAACCATCTTTCTCCTGCACAACAAACCTTTTTCCGAGGTTAATCATCGGTTCAATAGCGATGACCAAACCCTGCCGAAGGATAAGCCCCTTTCCTTTTTTGCCAAAGTTGGGAACTTCGGGAGGTTCATGGAGATTTTTCCCCAAACCGTGACCCACAAGTTCTCTTACCACACTATAACCTGCATTTTCAGCATTCTGTTGTATGGCAAACGATATATCACCCAGAGTATTACCTTCCACAGCCTTTTCTATTCCCAGCATAAGGCATTGATATGTAACATTTAACAGCCGCCTGGTTGATTCATCAATTTCACCAATGACAAAAGTATAAGCGCTATCGCCATAATATCCGTTCTTCAGGACTCCACAGTCAATGGAAACAATATCTCCATCCTTCAGTTCCCTTTCACCCGGTATTCCATGAACAACCTGTTCATTGGGCGAAATACAAAGTGTTCCTGTAAAACCATGGTAACCTTTAAATCCCGGAACTGCATCATGATCTCTGATAAACTCTTCCGCGATCTTGTCCAGTTCGATAGTTTTAATTCCGGGACGAATATTCTTAGCAACCTCGCCTAAAGTTTTCGCAACAAGCAAAGAACTCTCACGTATTAATTCAATTTCACTTTCTGACTTATATTCTATCATAAAGTATCAAGCATTAGCCTGCCATTCCCATCATACCTGATGCACGTCCTTTGATACGACCCGACTTGGTCAGACCATCATAATGACGCATTAGCAGATGGCTTTCTATTTGCTGTAAAGTATCCAAAACAACACCAACCATAATCAGCAGAGATGTTCCACCGAAAAACTGAGCAAATTGACCGGTTACACCCATAAGACTTACAATAGCAGGCATAATAGCTACAAAAGCAAGGAACAGTGAACCGGGCAAAGTAATTCTGGACATAATGTTATCAATAAATTCAGCCGTTCTTTTACCGGGTTTAACTCCCGGGATGAAACCACCGTTTTTCTTCATATCCTCAGCCATCTGATTGGGATTGACAGTGATAGCCGTATAAAAGTATGTAAATAGAATAATCAGAACAGCAAAAGTAAAGTTATACCAGAAACCGAGGTAATTCGCAAAGGCTGAAGCAAATCCACTTAAGGCTTCAGATTCAGTAAAACCAGCAAAAGTAATGGGTATAAACATAATTGCCTGGGCAAAGATAATTGGCATAACACCTGCAGCATTTACTTTTAAAGGAATATACTGTCTTACACCACCATACTGCTTGTTACCAACAATCCTTTTGGCAAACTGAACCGGTATTCTCCTTGTTCCCTGCACTAGCATAATTGCAAGTACGACAATACTCATTAAAATAACCAACTCAACCAGGAAGATCACAAGACCACCTCCACCGGTTTCTTCAACACGTGCAACAAACTCAGCTGCAAGTGCAAATGGAAGATTGGCTATAATACCAACCATAATGATCAGAGAAATACCGTTACCTATGCCCTTTTCAGTAATTCTTTCACCCAGCCACATAACAAACATGGTTCCTGCAATCAAAATAACAACTGAAGAAACAATAAAGAAAGTCATAGATGCTCCGGGATCACCATCAAAAGGTGTAATTGCCTGACGGGGAAGCTGACTGGCAAGGTTTGCCAGGTAAGCAGGCGCCTGGGCTCCTGTAATGATAACGGTAAGATAGCGTGTAATCTGATTTATCTTTTTCCTTCCGCTTTCGCCTTCTTTTTGTAATTTCTGGAAATACGGAACTGCCACTCCTAAAAGCTGCACAACAATTGATGCACTGATATAGGGCATAATTCCAAGTGCAAAAATAGAAGCATTGGCAAAAGCACCACCCGAAAACATGTTAAGCAAGCCGAGCAAACCTTCAGAGGTTTGAGCCTGCAAAGCATCCAGTTGGTGTGGATCCACTCCCGGTAAAACCACATACGACCCCAAACGGTATATTAAAATAATACCCAGGGTGTTTATGATTCTAACACGGAGGTCTTCGATTCTGTAAATATTCTGCAGAGTCTGGATAAATCTTTTCATTACTTATTTTATAAAGTGTTTATTTTACCACCTTTATCTTCAATTGCTTTTACAGCCGTGGCGGAAAATTTATGTGCAGTTACTTCAATTTTTGCATTCAGCTCACCTCTTCCGAGAATCTTAATAAGATCGCGTCCTGAAGCAAGACCATTTTCTGCCAATACTGCAGGATCAATAACTGAGATACCTTTATTGTCAACAAGTTGTTGCAATTTATCAAGATTAACAGCTACATACTCGACCCTGTTACGATTTTTAAAACCGAACTTGGGCAACCTTCTTGAGAGCGGCATTTGACCGCCTTCAAAACCTGCTTTACTGCTGTAACCTGATCTTGATTTGGCGCCTTTATGACCTCTTGTGGAAGTACCACCACGTCCCGATCCCTGGCCTCTGCCAATTCTTTTAGAGGTTCTGGTTGAACCCTTCGCTGGTTTAAGACTACTTAAATCCATTTTTTATATGCAAATTTAAAATTATTACCTGATAAACTAAGCTTTTACTTCTTCAACATCCAATAAGTGCTGAACCTTGGCAATCATACCCAAAACCTGGGGAGTGCCTTCGATTGTAACGGGGTTGTGAAGTTTACGCAGTCCTAAAGCCTTCAGGGTCCTTTTCTGTCTTTCAGGACGTCCGATTGCACTGCGAACTTGTGATATTTTATACTTTTTCATTTTCCTGTTGTTTTAAAACTCCCGAAAGAGTTTATCAAAGATTTTATTAAGAAAAATAAATAATTGCAGGTAAACTCTCAGTGACTTTTACCTGCAATTAATCTTCATTTAGCCGTTGAATACTTTTTCCACTGAAATGCCTCTTTGCTGTGCAACAGTAAAAGGATCTCTGAGTTTGGTAAGAGCATCGATGGTAGCTTTCACAACACTATGAGGGTTAGATGAACCTTTGGATTTAGCCAATACGTCGGTAACTCCAACACTTTCAAGTACTGCGCGCATAGCACCACCGGCAATAACACCTGTACCATGGGCGGCTGGGCGAATCAATACGCTTGCACCACTATACTTGCCTTCCTGGGTATGAGGAATAGTACCTTTGTGAACAGGTACCTTAATAAGATGCTTCTTGGCATCATCAATACCCTTGCTTATAGCTGTGGTAACTTCTTTTGCCTTTCCGAGTCCGTATCCTACTACACCGTTTTCATTTCCGACTACAACAATGGCAGAGAAACTGAAAGTTCTACCACCTTTAGTTACCTTGGTAACGCGTTGAATGCTTACCAATCTATCCTTGAATTCAATCTCGCTGGATTTTACTTTTTTTACATTAACGTTTGTCATAGTCTTAGAATTTTAAACCTCCTTCTCTGGCTCCTTCAGCCAGGGATTTTACTCTACCGTGATACAAATATCCGTTACGATCAAAAACTACGTTTTCGATACCGGCGTCTTTAGCTTTTTCGGCGATCAGTTTGCCTACTTCTTTAGCTGTGTCTGTTTTGGTACCTTTCTTTTCTTCAAAAGCCTTATCGCGGCTCGATGCAGAAACCAGGGTAACACCCTTGTCATCATTGATCAATTGAGCATAAATCTGCTTATTGCTTCTGAAAACTGACAACCTGGGCTTCTCATCTGTACCAACGACTTTTTTGCGTACCCGGTATTTTATTTTAAGTCTTCTGCTAGTTTTACTATTTGTTGCCATCTATCCGATGATTTAAAATGTTTTTAGATTATTTAGCGGCAGCTGATTTACCGGCTTTTCTGCGAATTACTTCGCCCTGGAACTTGATACCTTTACCTTTGTATGGTTCAGGCTTACGCATAGATCTGATCTTAGCGGCTACCTGGCCGATAAGCTGCTTGTCATGCGATTCCAGAATAATCAGCGGATTTTTACCTCTTTCGGTAACGGTTTCAACCTTCACTTCTTTAGGCAGCTCTATAAAAATATTGTGTGAGTAGCCAAGTCCTAATTCAAGGAGTTGACCCTGATTGGAAGCTTTATATCCAACCCCAACGAGTTCCTGAACGATTTTGTATCCATCTGAAACACCAACGATCATGTTGCTGATCAATGAACGATACAAGCCATGAAGAGCTTTATGCTTTTTCTGTTCTGTAGGACGTTCAACATGCAGGGTACCGTCATCAATTTTAACAGTAATGTTATCTTTGAGTTCCTGCTTAAGTTCACCTTTGGGTCCTTTAACGGTAACGATGTTATTATCGCTTACATCAATGGTTACACCCGCAGGAATTGTAATGGGTAATTTTCCTATTCTTGACATTTTTCCCTCCTTTTAGCTTACGTAACAAATTACTTCACCGCCAACGCCCTCTTTGCGGGCTTCCTTGTCGGTAATTAAACCTTTGGATGTGGAAATTATGGCAATACCTAAACCGTTCATTACCCTGGGCAATTCGTTATGGTTGCAGTATTTTCTTAAACCAGGCTTGCTGATTCTTTCAATACTATTGATGGCAGGGATTTTGGTTGAAGGATGATATTTGAGGGCAATTTTAATATTACCGCCTTTATCATTCTCTTCGAACTTGTAATTCAGGATATACCCTTTCTCAAAAAGGATTTTTGTGATCCCCTTCTTAAGATTCGATGCAGGAATTTCCACAATCCTGTGATTGGCCTTCACGGCATTCCTTATTCTTGTAAGGTAATCTGCAATTGGATCAGTTGTCATTTCAATTAAAAATAAAAGTTTATGATTTCTACCAGCTGGCTTTTGTTACACCGGGTATTAGCCCGTTGTTAGCCATTTCCCGGAAATTAATACGGGAAATACCAAATTGACGCATGTAACCTTTGGGTCTGCCGGTCAATTTGCATCTATTGTGCAATCTCACAGGAGAAGCATTTTTGGGAAGCTTTTGCAAAGCTTCAAAATCTCCCTGAGCTTTGAGTTCAGCACGTTTCTTTGCATATTTTGCAACGAGCCGTTCTCTTTTTCTTTCTCTAGCTTTCATTGATTCTTTTGCCATATCGGAAAGTTTTATCTTTTTATGTTTTTAAATGGAACTCCGAATTCGCGAAGCAAAGCATATGCTTCTTTATCGGTCTTGGCAGTAGTTACAAAAGTTATATCCATACCCATGATCTTATTGATCTTATCAATATTGATCTCAGGAAAAATGATCTGTTCGGGTACGCCTAATGTAAAGTTTCCACGGCCATCAAAACCTTTTTCATTAATACCTCTGAAGTCGCGGATTCGTGGTAAAGAAACAGCAACAAGCCTGTCGAGAAATTCAAACATCTTGGTTCCGCGCAAAGTTACGCGAGCTCCGATGGGCATACCACGACGGAGTTTAAAATTCGAGATGTCTTTTTTCGATTTGGTTTGAACTGCCTTCTGACCTGCGATGAGCGTCATTTCTTCAATGGCGGTGTCAATGATCTTTTTGTCGGTGATGGCAATACCCAAGCCCTGGTTCAGACAAATCTTAACCAACCTGGGAACTTCCATCGGGTTCGAATAATTAAATTCGGATGTAAGAGCAGGAATAATTTCCTTCTCATATTTACTTCTAAGTCTTGGTGTATAGCTCATTATTTGATTACCTCCCCTGACTTTTTAGAATAACGAACACTTTTGTCATTCTCATTTAACTTTCTACCAATTCTGGTGGCATTTCCTTTACCATCAACAACCATAAGGTTGGAAATGTGTACCGGAGCCTCCTGTTTTACGATACCACCCTGTGGGTTTGCAGCATTGGGTTTGGTGTGTTTGGAAATCATATTTAACCCTTCTACGAGAGCTCTCATATTCTTTCTGTCAATACTAAGCACCTTACCCTGCTGGCCTTTTGCATTGCCTGCAATGGCCTTTACGATATCACCTTTTTTAATATGTAATTTGGGTTGCATAATTAACTAATGGTTTTTCAATTACAGCACTTCGGGTGCTAGTGAAACAATTTTCATAAACTGCTTTTCGCGGAGTTCCCTGGCAACGGGCCCGAAAATACGCGTACCTCTCATCTCTTCATTGGCAGTTAAAAGGACGACGGCATTATCATCAAATTTGATATAAGAGCCATCGGGTCTGCGAACGTGCTTTTTGGTTCTCACGACCACAGCCTTGGACACGGTACCTTTCTTGATGTTTCCACTTGGAATAGCATCTTTGACAGTAACAATGATCTTATCACCAATGCCGGCATAGCGTCTTTTTGTACCGCCCAGTACGCGAATACAAAGAACTTCTTTGGCACCACTGTTATCTGCAACCGATAATCTGGATTCTTGTTGTATCATAATTACTTAGCTCTTTCAAGGATTTCAACTAATCTCCAACATTTATTCTTACTCAAGGGTCTGGTTTCCATAATGAGAACAGTATCTCCTATATTGCACTCATTTTTTTCATCATGAGCCATAAAGTTGGATGACTTTTTAACAAACTTCCCGTACTTGGGGTGTTTAACTCGGCGAAGAACTTTAATAACAATAGATTTATCCATTTTATTACTGGTTACAACACCTACTCTTTCTTTTCTGCGGGTTCTCGTTTCCATTATCTAGAAATTTCTTTTTTTGATTCTTCAATGACCCTTTTACGGAGCTCAGTTTTGATTCTCGCAACGGTCTTCCTGTATATTTTAATTTTAATAGGATTTTCCAACGGAGAAACAGAATGATTTAGTTTGAGCTTATCCAGCTGCTTTTTTTCTTCATCCAACCGTTCTCTGAGCTCGTTGGTTGACATTTCACGTATTACACTTGGCTTCATCTGATAAACGAATTTAAATCGTTAAAAGCAGTAAGCTGGTATCTGAACCAGCTTCAGAAGTCCTTTTTCCGGGCAGAGGCCCCGTTTCAGGGGCTTGCAGTTGGATGAACCTCTCCAAAAAGGCTGCAAAGTTATAAAATATTTTGTAATTAAATTGATTTATCAAAAACTAAAATCCCGTCTAACAATAAACTGAGTTTTAACGGGTAGTTTTTGTGAACCTAACCTCATTGCTTCCTTAGCTGTTTCAAAGGTTACACCTTCGGCTTCAAACATAATACGGCCGGGGCTTACTCTTGCAACAAAATACTCCGGAGCACCTTTACCTTTACCCATACGTACTTCGGCGGGTTTTTTGGTAACGGGTTTATCAGGAAAAATTCTGATCCACAATTGCCCTTCACGTTTCATGCGACGGGTAATTGCCTGACGTGCAGCTTCAATCTGACGGCTGGTTATCCAGCTTTCTTCAAGCGTCTTGATTCCGAAACTTCCAAAAGCGAGTTCTGCACCCCTCTTGGTGTTTCCTTTCATTTTGCCTTTCTGCTGCTTTCTGAACTTGGTTTTCTTTGGCTGTAACATTATTCTATGGTATTATTCTATTAAAAACTAAACCCTGTTATTTCTTGCGGCGACCTCTGAATCTTCCGCCACCACCACCGGGAGCACCGGCTTTTGGCTTAGTATTGTCTTCGGTAAAGGGTGTAAGCTCCTTCTTACCATATACTTCACCTTTACAAATCCACACTTTTATACCTATACGACCGTAGGTGGTATGGGCTTCTGCAGTGGCATAGTCAATGTCGGCTCTGAGTGTATGCAGTGGAATACGACCTTCCTTGTACGTTTCAGTACGTGCCATTTCGGCACCTCCCAAACGACCGGAAACGGTAGCTTTGATTCCTTCTGCACCCAGGCGCATAGTTGAGGAAACAGCAGTTTTAACAGCACGACGGAATGAAATACGTCCTTCAATCTGCTTTGCAATGGTATTGGCAACCAATACGGCATCAAGCTCAGGTCTTTTAATTTCAGAGATATTGATCTGTACCTCTTTCTGAGTGATCTTTCTCAATTCTTCCTTGAGCTTGTCAACTTCCTGGCCACCTTTACCGATAATGATACCCGGACGGGCAGTATTTATGGTAACCGTGATAAGTTTGAGTGTTCTTTCAATAATAATTTTTGATACTCCGGCCTTGGCCAAACGGGCGTGGAGGTATTTTCTGATTTTGTCATCCTCAACCAGTTTTGCCTCGTATTTTTTTCCGCCGTACCAATTGGAATCCCATCCTTTGATGATGCCCAATCTAAGGCCGATTGGATTTGCTTTTTGTCCCATTAGAGTAATTTTTTATAAGTTTTGATTTTTACTATCTACGACAATGGTAACATGGTTCGACCTTTTTCTGATTCGGTAAGCACGACCTTGAGGTGCAGGACGTAAACGCTTCAGCACCCTTCCACTATCAACAAATATTTCTTTAACAAAAAGATTGCTGTCTTCAATCCTTACACCTTCGTTCTTAGCCTGCCAGTTGGCAATTGCACTAAGCAAAAGTTTTTCAAGACGACCTGCAGCTTCTTTTTTGGTATACTTTAAAATGCCAAGGGCTTTGTCAACTTCCTTGCCTCTTATAATATCTGCAACAAGGCGCATTTTCCTTGGAGAAGTGGGGCAATTGTTGAGCCTGGCAATATAGTTAGTCTTTTTTTCTTCTTTGAGTCTTTCAGCTCTAAGATGTTTTCTAGATCCCATGTTTATTAATTTTATTTTTTGCCTTTATCTTTTTTACCCGCATGTCCGCGGAAAATACGTGTAGGAGCAAATTCACCCAGTTTATGACCAACCATATTCTCGGTAATATAAACAGGAATAAATTTGTTGCCATTGTGAACGGCAATGGTTTGACCCACAAAATCGGGGGAGATCATTGATGCCCTTGACCAGGTTTTAATAACAGTCTTCTTGTTACTTTCGGCCATAGCAAGGACTTTTTTCTCCAGCTTGTAGTGTATATAAGGTCCTTTTTTTAATGAACGGCTCATGATATAATTATTTTTCTATTAACATTCAGGGTTATTTTTTCCTTCTTTCAACGATAAGCCTGTTGGAAGCTTTATTACGGTTACGGGTTTTATAACCTTTGGCCGGTATACCTTTACGGCTACGTGGGTGTCCACCACTCGCACGACCTTCACCACCACCCATTGGGTGATCAACCGGGTTCATAACAACCGGGCGGGTTCTTGGACGACGTCCTAACCAACGATTACGGCCTGCTTTTCCACTAACAACGTGCATATGGTCAGGATTTGAAGTGCTTCCGATGGTGGCCTTGCAAGTTACAAGTACCATACGGCTCTCCCCTGAAGGAAGCTTCAGAATAGCATACTTACCATCTCTTGACATGAGCTGAGCATAGGTGCCTGCACTGCGTGCCATCTTACCACCCTGTCCGGGCTGAAGTTCTACGTTGTGCACTATGGTACCCAGGGGAACCTTGCTTAAAAACATGGTATTTCCAACATCCGGAGTTGCTTTTTCACCGGACATAATTGTACGACCTACCTCTAATCCGTTGGGAGCAATGATGTAACGTTTCTCACCATCAGCATACACGATCAATGCAATGCGGGCAGAACGGTTAGGATCATACTCTATGGATTTTACGGTTCCGGGAATTCCGTCCTTATCTCTTTTAAAATCAATAAGACGAAGTCTTTTCTTATGACCACCTCCGAGATAACGCATGGTCATTTTACCTTTACTATTCCTGCCTCCTGATCTTTTCTTTCCAACCAACAAACTTTTTTCCGGAGTGGAGGCAGTTAATTCGTCAAACGCATTAAGCATCTTATAGCGCTGACCGGGTGTGGTTGGTTTGAATTTTCTTAAAGCCATCTATTTAAATATTGCTGTAAAAATCAATAACTTGGCCATCTGTAACAGTTACTATAGCCTTTTTAAAATTGTTTTTTCTACCGGTCTGAAATCCGGTTTTGGTATAACGCATTTTACGCTTACCTAAGAAATTCATCGTATTGACGTCTTCTACCGTTACTGAGTACATTTGCTCAACGGCAGCTTTAATCTGGGTTTTACTTGCCCTTTGGTCAACTACGAAACCGTAACGGTTGGGATACTTCTCAGTAACCGCCGTCATTTTTTCGGTAATCAGTGGCTTGATTAAAACATTCATTTTCTGTTAATTTAAAATGGGTCGATCTTTTTCCAACCCAACAACATCTATTATTTTAAGAGGATATTTTCTACTTCTTTAATTGAACTTTCAACAAATACCAAATGCTGTGCATTGAGTATTTCGTAAGTATTGATATCAGAAGCTAAGGCTATCCTTGCCTTGGGAATGTTTCTTGATGAAAGGAAAATGTTGCGGTCAGCAGCCGGTATTACCAGCAATGACTTTTTATCCAGCATATTGAAACGTTCCAGTATTTCAAGATATTTTTTTGTTTTCGGTGCTTCAAAGCTAAAGTCTTCCAGTACCATTACACTGTTATCTTTTGCTTTATAAGCCAGGGCAGATTTACGTGCCAGCCTTTTGACTTTTTTATTCAGTTTAAAGGAATAATCTTTGGGTTTCTTTCCAAAAGCACGGCCACCACCTCTGAGCACAGGCGATTTGATATCACCAATACGTGCGGCACCGGTACCTTTTTGCCTGCGAAGTTTACGGGTACTACCTTTAACCTCATTGCGCTGCTTAGTGGCATGAGTGCCTTGTCTTTTATTAGCCAGAAACTGTTTTACGTCGAGATAAATAGCATGGTCATTGGGTTCAATGCCAAAGATACTATCGTTGAGCTCAACAGTTTTGGTTGTTTTATTTCCGTCTATATTATATACTGCTAACTCCATCTTTCCAATATTAAATATGAACCACTAGGACCGGGTACTGATCCTTTTACAATTATGATATTTTGTTCAGGAATGATTTTCATAACCTGAAGGTTAATCATTTTAACCCTGTTGCCACCTGTACGGCCTCCCATTCTCATACCTTTAAAAACTCTTGAGGGCCATGAAGAAGCTCCAAGAGAACCGGGTGCTCTTAAACGGTTGTGCTGGCCGTGAGTCGCCTGTCCTACACCTCCAAATCCGTGTCTTTTTACAACACCCTGAAAGCCTTTTCCTTTAGATGTACCAACTACATCTATGTATTCGCCTTCAATAAATACATCTACACCCAGGCTTTCACCAAATTCTTTCCGATGTTCTTTTTCGAAGCGGGTAAACTCTGCTACCATTCGTTTTGGGGTGGTTTTTGCTTTGGCAAAGTGTCCTTGCAAAGCTTTGCTTGTGTTTTTTTCTTTTTTATCATCAAAAGCAAGCTGAATGGCATCATAACCATCCTTTTCCTTGGTTTTGACCTGTGTAACAACACAAGGACCAGCCTGTATTACTGTGCATGGAATGTTTTTTCCAGCGGCATCAAACATACTGGTCATACCAATTTTTTTTCCAATTAGTCCTGACATTTTTCGGAATTTTTACTTACGCTATTGCGATTTATTAATTATACTTTAATTTCAACTTCAACACCACTGGGCAATTCGAGCTTCATCAAAGCATCAACAGTTTTGGATGTTGAAGAATAAATATCCAGCAATCTTTTGTAAGAGCAAAGCTGGAACTGCTCTCTTGATTTTTTATTTACAAAGGTTGACCGAAGGACAGTAAAGATCTTTTTATTGGTTGGAAGTGGAATAGGACCACTTACAACGGCACCTGTCGACTTGACGGTCCTTACGATTTTCTCAGCTGATTTATCTACCAGGTTGTAATCGTAAGATTTCAATTTGATTCTGATTCTTTGACTCACGGTTTAGTTATTTTTATTTAACGATTATGCTTTTACACCATTAATTTTCATAGTAATTTCTTCGGTAATATTTCGCGGAGCTTCACTATAATGCGAAAACTCCATTGTAGATGTTGCCCGTCCGGATGAAAGTGTCCTTAATGAGGTTACATACCCAAACATCTCGGAAAGGGGAACTTTGGCTTTAATTATCTGCATATTAACTCGTGATGTTAAGCCATCAAGATGACCTCTGCGGCGATTGATATCACCTACCACATCACCCACGTTTTCTTCCGGCGTTACCACCTCAAGCTTCATCATAGGCTCAAGAAGTATTTTATTTGCCTTCCTGGATGCTTCTTTAAAAGCAATTCTGGCTGCAAGCTCAAATGATAATGAATCGGAGTCAACACTGTGAAAAGATCCATCAATCAATGTCACCTTTAAATTATCCATAGGGAAACCCGCCAGAATACCATTCTGCATGGCAGTTTTAAATCCTTTCTCAACTGAGGGAATAAACTCTTTGGGGATATTTCCACCTTTTACTTCGTCTTTGAACTGTAATCCTGTAATACCTTCATCGGCAGGCCCCATTTCAAATACAATATCAGCAAACTTACCACGACCACCGGATTGTTTTTTGTAAACTTCGCGGTGTTTAACTACAGTGGTAATCGCTTCTTTGTAAGCAACCTGAGGGGCACCCTGATTACACTCTACTTTAAACTCTCTTTTCAATCTATCAAGCAATATTTCAAGGTGTAATTCGCCCATTCCGCTTATAATGGTCTGACCACTGTTTTCATCGGTCTTAACATTAAAGGTGGGATCTTCTTCGGTAAGTTTACTTAAAGCCATCGAGAGTTTGTCGACATCAGCCTGAGTTTTGGGTTCAACCGCAACACTGATAACCGGTTCGGGAAAACTCATAGATTCGAGCAGGATGGGGTTTTTCTCATTACAGAGGGTATCCCCGGTATGAATTGATTTGAATCCTACAGCAGCTCCAATATCACCGGCTTCAATCCTGTCAATAGGATTTTGCTTATTGGCGTGCATCTGGAGTATACGCGAGATTCTTTCCTTTTTCCCTGTAGAAGCATTATATATATAAGACCCGGAATCCAATGATCCGCTATAAACTCTGAAGAAGCACAAACGGCCTACATATGGGTCGGTTGCAATTTTGAAAGCCAGTGCTGCAAAAGGTTCTGATGCATCAGATCTGCGCTTTTCTTCTTTCTCGGTTTTGGGATTTATTCCGGTAATGGATTCTACGTCTGATGGAGATGGAAGGAATCTGACAACTGCATCGAGCAACAACTGAACTCCTTTGTTTTTGAATGCTGACCCACAAAGAACCGGGGTAATTCGCATTTCAACAGTTGCTTTCCTGATGGCAGCTATCATTTCATCTTCAGAAATGGAGTCAGGGTCTTCCATGAATTTTTCGAGCAGATCTTCACTCTCTTCGGCACAACCTTCAATGAGTTTCGTGCGATACTCATCAACAGTTTCTTTAAGATCTTCAGGAATATCAACCTGAACGAATTTCATCCCGTCAGATTTTTCTTCCCATTCAAAAGCTTTATTGGTAATAAGATCAACAACCCCTCTGAAGGATTCTTCATATCCTATAGGGATTTGAAGGGGTATGGCATTTGAACCGAGTTTTTCTCTAATTTGATCAACCACTGAAAAGAAATCGGCACCTGAGCGATCCATCTTATTTACAAAGCTTAAACGGGGTACTTTGTATTTATCGGCCTGTCTCCAGACTGTTTCAGATTGGGGTTCTACACCACCAACTGCACAGAAAAGTGCAATGGCACCATCGAGCACACGCAATGACCTTTCAACTTCTACAGTAAAATCAACATGTCCGGGAGTATCAATAATATTTATTTTGTACTGACTCTCGTTATAATTCCAAAAAGTAGTAGTTGCGGCAGAGGTAATGGTGATACCCCTCTCCTGCTCCTGAACCATCCAGTCCATAGTAGCAGAACCATCGTGGGTTTCACCAAGACGATGATTTACACCGGTATAATAGAGTATACGCTCGGTGGTGGTAGTTTTACCAGCATCGATGTGGGCCATTATACCAATATTGCGTGTATATTTTAAATCTCTTGCCATTTATTAAAACAGGGGAATATATTTTCTATTAAAATCTAAAATGTGAGAATGCCTTGTTGGCATCTGCCATACGGTGGGTATCTTCTTTCCTTTTATAAGCTGCTCCTTCTTCCTTAAAAGCTGAAACGATTTCTCCGGCCAGTTTTGCAGCCATTGTTTTTTCGTTACGTTTGCGGGCAAACTTGATCAGGTTTTTCATACCGATTGACATTTTCCTTTCAGCACGAATTTCTGAAGGGATCTGAAATGTTGCTCCACCAATACGACGGCTTCTTACCTCAACATTAGGTGTTACGTTAGCGAGGCCCTTTTTCCATACCTCTAAACCATCTTCTTTGGTTTTCTCGCTAACAATATCTATGGCACCATAAAATATATTGTATGCGAGATTTTTTTTGCCCCTGAGCATAAGGTTATTTACAAACCTGGTTACCAAAACATCGTTGAATTTGGGGTCAGGAAGCACAATTCTCTTTTTGGGTTTCGATTTTCTCATTTATCCAAAAGTTTTAAATCGCTCTGATTCGTTTATTATTTTTTCGCTTTAGGTTTTTTGGTTCCATATTTGGACCTTCTTTGGTTACGACCTTCTACACCGCTGGTGTCAAGTGCACCCCTGATGATATGGTACCTTACCCCTGGTAAATCTTTTACCCTACCTCCACGAATCAACACGATTGAGTGTTCTTGCAGGTTGTGTCCTTCTCCGGGAATATAAGCGTTTACCTCTTTTCCATTGGTAAGCCTTACCCTGGCAACTTTACGCATTGCTGAGTTGGGTTTTTTGGGGGTTGTGGTATATACCCTTACACAAACTCCGCGACGCTGGGGACATGAATCCAAAGCGGGTGATTTACTCTTGTAAGTCACCTTTTGGCGTCCTTTACGAACCAATTGTTGTATTGTTGGCATACTCTAAGTTTAAAAATTATTATGTAAAAACTTCTTTATTATTTGGTTATACAAAACCAAGCACTTTTTAGGGAGTGCAAAGGTAAGAAGTTATTTTTTAAAACCAATATGGTTTTTTAAAAAATTACTCTTTTGCACACACTTAGCAATAAAATGCCTTGGCAACTATAGATCTTTATCCATTCTCCAAAATCAGAAATTATTGATATTCAGTATAATTTATTTCTGTTTTTTGGGGGCACAAAGATAGTAAAGTTTTGTGTTTAATCAGTTAATCTTAACAAATATAATGTTGTAGAAATGTTGCTGTTTTTCAAAACACAGATAAAAAACGGACAACCCGAAAAGTTGCCCGAATACACCTTATGTAATAAGGTATATAGTAAAGTATTTTGAAGTAAACCGGGTTACAATAAATTCCAGAGATTTATCTGAACCGATAGGCTGCCTGTTCCATTTCGGACAAGTTCCTGAATTTCGCGGGAGGATCAAGATGTTTCTCAAGAAATTTGTAAATCTTAAACCGGATCTCTCTCCCCTGCTTATGATCCATCCTGTCAAAGGAGTGTCCTCCCGGTATATCCTGAAATATTTCATATTCAAAGCTTTTGCCCTGCGCTTTAAGAGCATTAATAAGATTTTCAACTTCGAGTACGTGAACATCTTCGTCATTGGTATTGGTATGTATCAGAAGCGGGGTTTGCAACTTATGGGCATGATAAACCGGTGAACGACGCCGATACTCATCAATATTTTCATGCACCATATCCCCAATATGATAATCTGCTGAGTAATAATCTTCGTAGGCAGGTCTTTTATAACCCATACGAGCTATCAGATCACTTACGGGCACCCCGGCAAATGCACATTTATAGTTGCGTGGATTTTCAAAGATATTCATCAAGGCAATCATGCCCCCGTGGCTCCACCCCACTATGCCAACCCTGCTTCTATCGACTATACTGTAATTATCAACCATATACTGCCGGCTGATATCCACATCAGCGTTTTCGAGTCCGCCATAATCAATTAACTCGTAGGTCAGTCTGCCGTATCCGGTACTTCCTCTGTATTCCGGAGCTACAACGATGTATTGCTGAGCTATCAATTCCCTTATGATGTGAGTATAATAGGTATTAAAATCACCATGAACCCCACCGTGGGGCAAAACAATTAAAGGATATTTGCGAGATGGATCAATATCCTTCGGGATGAATACATATGACCAGAATTTGATGGGATTAGCTTCCTGCAATGTTTTTGCATGCTCAAAGCCACGTGGGGGCTCACCTGCCAAAAACACTTTATCAACATACGCAATGTCACCTACCCTTTCAAACCATAACACATCATCAATTTTTTTCTGTAAAACATCAAGCCTGTGACGCAGGTTATTGAAATGCACATTAAGTTCGTCCTGTGCGGCCGGGGGTGATGATTGACCTGCAACATGATTTTGCAGAAAAATAAAAACTAAAAGGAGTAAAAAAATTACTTTGGTTGTTTTCATTTGTGAATCTTTTGGTTAGTAGCTTCATTGGGGGGTAAAAATACAAAAAGAAAAATGCAAAAACCAAAAAAGTGATCAGTAGAGCTGACCGGAAAAACCCAAAAAACGTAAATCATTTAACAAAGGTGCAAACTTAGTTTTGTGTAAAAAGTCCTAACTTTGCAACTTGCTTTCCAATTCAGAAATCATACAAACATAACAAGCAGAAGTTAATTAACGAATGATCGATTTTCTAAATGATTTGAATGAACCCCAACGCCAGGCAGTTGAAAATACTGAAGGTCCGGTAATGGTGATTGCAGGTGCGGGATCGGGCAAAACCCGTGTATTGACATACAGGATTGCATACCTATTAAGTAAAGGTGTTGATCCCTTTAATATCCTCGCACTCACTTTTACCAACAAGGCTGCACGTGAAATGAAGGAACGAATAGCCCAACTGGTTGGTGCCAGTAAAGCCAAATCCCTTTGGATGGGAACCTTTCATTCCATTTTTGCAAAAATATTACGCATTGAATCCGAAAAACTGGGGTTTCCCTCCAACTTTACTATTTATGATACTGATGATTCAAAAAGACTTCTTAAAACCATTGTAAAAGAGCAGCAACTTGATGATAAAGTATACAATGCAAGCTATGTTTTGCACAGGATATCCAATGCCAAAAACAATCTGATTTCGGCCATGGATTACAATGAAGATGCTGAAATACAAACTTATGACATCCAGAACCGCAAACCCAAAATCGGGCTGATCTACAGCCTGTATCAGCAACGCTTGCGCAAGGCGGCAGCCATGGATTTCGACGATCTTCTTTTTAACACCAATATATTATTGCGCGACTTCCCCGAGGTTCTTTACAAATATCAGCTGAAATTCAATTACATACTTGTTGATGAATATCAGGATACCAACTTTTCGCAATACCTGATTGTAAAAAAACTGGCTGCCAATAACGAAAATATTTGTGTTGTAGGTGATGATGCACAGAGCATTTATGCTTTCAGAGGCGCAAACATTCAAAACATTCTGAATTTTAAAAAAGATTACCCCGATAACAGGGTCTTCAAACTTGAGCAAAATTACCGGTCAACCCAGAATATTGTAAATGCCGCCAACAGTGTGATTGCCAACAATAAGGATCAGATTAAGAAAGTTGTATGGACCCAGAATGATGCAGGTGAGAAGATACGCATCATGAAAGCAACCAGTGAAAGTGAAGAGGGCGTATTGGTAGCGAATTACATTTTTGAAACAAAAATGAACAAGCAGCTCGCTAATAAGGATTTTGCCATTCTTTACCGGACCAACGCCCAGTCGAGGGCATTGGAAGAGGCTCTGCGAAAAATAAATATCCCTTACAGGATATACGGTGGCACGTCATTTTACCAGCGGAAAGAGATCAAAGACATGCTGGCCTATTTCAGGCTGGTTATCAATCCAAGCGATGAGGATGCTTTTATGCGGATTGTCAATTTTCCTGCCAGGGGCATAGGCAAAACAAGTCTTGAAAAACTTGTGGTAACCGCCAATGATAATCAAAAACCTCTGATGGAAGTAGCCGCAAATCCTGATACATTTCAATTAGGTGTAAATGCGGGTGTAAAAAAACGCCTTCAGGAATTTGTTACCATGATCAAAAGCTTTTCGGCTCAGCTAAATCAGTACAATGCCTTTGAAATGGGAAAAAAAATTGCTTCATCGGCTGGTGTATTCAAACATTACCATGAAGATGAGAGTCCTGAAGGCATGAACCGCAAGGAGAATATTGAAGAATTACTTAATGCACTAAAGGATTTTTCCGAAATGCCCGCAGACGTTGAAGGCGAAGACCAGATCAAAACCCTGGATGTTTTTATGCAGGATATTGCTCTTATGACCGATGCTGACACGCAAAAGGAAGATCCCACCGATACCGACAAGGTCACTCTCATGACCATACATGCCGCTAAAGGGCTTGAGTTTCCTTTTATTTTCCTGGTTGGTGTGGAAGAAAATCTTTTCCCATCGCAGTTATCATTAAATACAAGATCGGAACTGGAGGAAGAAAGACGATTGTTTTATGTGGCAGTTACAAGGGCAATGCAACAGCTTACAATATCATATGCCGAAACCCGTTTTCGATTCGGACAGTTTACCATATGCGAACCCAGCAGATTTATTGATGAGTTAAATCCTGAGTGTATCATAAATTATGCTTCTCCTTCCGGATTTAAAAAGCAAACATGGACCGGAGAAAGTTTTTCACAAAGCAGACAAAAATTCAGCGGGCATAGCGATACGCCGGATGTTTCTGAAACTGCCACCGGGCAACCAGAAGATCAGAGCGACAGCTTATTCCAGAGTATTCCGGCAAGTGAACTCAAACCTGGATTAAATGTTCAGCATCAGCGCTTTGGAATGGGAAAAATTGAAGCCGTTGAAGGCAACGGTGAAAATGCCAAAGCCACTGTAATATTTAATAATTTTGGGAAAAAACAGCTGTTGCTTAAGTTTGCCAAGCTTAAAATTTTAAACTGACGTAGGGGGTTAATGATTTTATTGATATATTTGTGCCTGAAAACAGACATTATATGCTGATATAATGAAAATTGTCAACACCCGTTAACCCTTTTAGCTTCTAAAACCAAGCAAGATATAATTACTACTGATTTTTTTATCCCTGATAAATTAAACATTGAAGCCTTTTAATGATCCTGTTGATTTTTCAGAAATTTAAGTTATGATCTTTTAAAATTCAATACCGGCCTTTTTAAAAAAGGGTATTCGCCGGTACATATTATTCCTTCAGTTTTCCTGATAGTTTTTCAGATAATGAAAAGGATGAAAACAATTTTTATATAATCCACTTGTAGATTTATTTTATGGAATACAATTCGCAACGTTCAAAAATGAATATTTCGGAATACGGCCGCAATATTCAAAAGATGATTGAACATATTATGTCTATAGAAGACCGCGAGAAGCGAAACCAACTTGCCAAAGCCACCATCCAGGTCATGGGCCAGTTAAACCCGCATCTGCGAGATGTAAATGATTTCAAGCACAAATTGTGGGATCATTTGTTTATCATGTCAGACTTCAAGCTTGATGTTGATTCACCTTACCCCATTCCATCTCGTGAAACTCTGAAAAAAAAGCCTGAAAGACTTTCCTACGCATCCAATAATATTACCTTTCGTCATTATGGCAGACATATTGAAAGAATGATCGAGAAAGCAAAGGATTTTCCTGAGGGTGAAGAAAAAGAAGCCCTTGTAAAGATGGTTGCCAATCATCTGAAAAAATCCTATCTCACCTGGAACCGCGATGCTGTAACTGATGAAGAAATAGCCAGCCATCTTGCAAAACTTTCAGATGGTCAGCTTAACCTTGATAACATCAGATTGAGCAATACACAGGATATTTTAACTGCAGGATCGGGTATTGGAAACTCTCCGAAGAAAAAAGGTTTTCAGTCCAAGAAAAATCTACAGGGAAAATCTTCGCATCAGAAAAAACATAAAAAGTAGAAGTGTGTTTCTGAAACACAAATTAAGCTTTTAGTTACCAAACCCTATTGCTTTTAAATACAGGCAAGCGGGTTTTGTGATTTTTTGTATTCATTAAAATAAAACCCTATGAGTTCTTTTGTAATCAACGGTGGTAAAAAGTTAAGTGGTGAAATTATTCCCCAGGGAGCCAAAAATGAAGCCCTGCAAATCATTTGTGCTACTCTGCTCACCGAAGAAGAAGTTACCATTAAAAACATTCCTGACATTATTGATGTTAACAACCTCATTGATTTACTTTCAGATATGGGAGTAAAAGTGAGCAAACCGGAAAAAGGTACCGTTATATTTAAAGCTGACTCTGTTGATATCAAATATCTTGAAACAGATGATTTCAAAAAGAAAGCATCGCGGCTCAGGGGTTCAGTAATGATTGTAGGGCCGTTACTTGCACGATTTAAAAAGGCATCTATACCTAAACCCGGTGGTGATAAAATAGGAAGAAGAAGACTTGATACCCATTTTATAGGGCTTGAAAAACTTGGAGCCGATTTTAATTATGACCCTGTTAGCGGTTTTTATAATATTAAAGCCGGGCAGCTAAAAGGAGAATATATGCTTCTTGATGAAGCATCAGTAACCGGAACTGCAAATATTGTAATGGCAGCAGTGCTGGCAAAAGGGATAACTACCATTTATAATGCAGCCTGCGAACCATACCTTCAGCAGTTATGCAAAATGCTCAACCGTATGGGTGCAAAAATAAACGGTGTAGGTTCAAACCTACTCACCATTGAAGGGGTTGACAAACTTTATGGTTGCAAACATACCCTGCTGCCCGATATGATTGAAATCGGAAGCTTTATGGCCCTGGCTGCAACCACGCAAAGCCAGATCACCATAAAAAATGTGCAATTTAAAGAACTGGGCATTATACCTGATGTTTTCAGAAAGCTCGGGATTCAATTCAGTCTTAATGGCGATGATCTTTTTATCCCATCGCAACAGGAGTATATGGTAGAAACCTTCATTGACGGCAGTATTCTAACCATTAGTGATGCACCCTGGCCCGGATTTACACCCGATTTGCTAAGTGTAGTTCTTGTGGCAGCAATACAGGCAAAAGGCAGTGTTCTTATTCACCAGAAAATGTTTGAAAGCCGGTTATTTTTTGTGGACAAACTTATTGATATGGGCGCGCAGATTATTCTTTGCGACCCCCACCGGGCAACCGTAATTGGCCTTAACAGACAATACCAGCTCAAAGCACTTGAAATGACATCGCCCGATATCAGGGCCGGTGTAGCATTGCTGATTGCTGCGCTAAGTGCAGAAGGTAAAAGTACTATTCATAATATTGAACAAATTGATCGCGGATACCAGGATATTGATACAAGGCTCCGGAAGATTGGAGCTCAAATTGAAAGAAGACCCTGAAGTAAACTGACAATTTGACTCTTATTAATTGATGGCAAAAACTTTGCTGATAAGCAAAAGCTTGATGATATTACTAATTTTAAACATCCGGAAAGAGCTATGATTAAGCATAATAAAGAAAAACAGGACTTGAACAAGGAAAAAGATTCTCAAAAAGCTGACGAAAAGTCACAATCTAATCATACAACTGACAAAGCATCAAATGATGCGGAAAATAAATTAGCAGAGGAAGAGGATAAAACCGAAAGTGACGCTGAAACTGATGAACAGGTCGAAGACCAGCCTGTCGATGAAAAAGAATTGCTGATAAATACCCTGCAAATGAAAAATAATGAGCTAAACGACAAATACCTCAGGTTGTTTTCTGAGTTTGATAATTTCAGAAAAAGAACCATCAGAGAAAAGCAGGAATTAACCAAAACTGCATCTGCCGGCATTATTGAAGCTATTTTGCCTGTTGTAGATGATTTGAACAGAGCCTATAAATCAGCCATTGAAAACCCTGATCTTGAAACCCTAACAGAAGGTCTTAATCTTATCCGCACCAAGCTCAATTCAACATTGAAGCATAAAGGACTCGAGGAGATTCCCTGCTTAGGCGAAGAATTCAATACGGATTTTCACGAAGCAATCACACATATTCCGGCAGAAAATGAGAAAGATAAGGGCAAGGTGATAGATGAAGTTCAGAAAGGTTATATTCTGAATGGAAAAGTACTAAGATTTGCCAAAGTGGTTGTGGCAAACTAATAACATGATAAGATAATGGCGAAAAGAGACTATTACGACATACTGGAAATATCAAAAAATGCTACTGCGGAAGAAATTAAAAAAGCTTACCGGCAGAAAGCGTTGAAATTTCACCCCGATAAAAACCCCGGCGATAAAGATGCTGAGGAAAAGTTTAAAGAAGCTGCAGAGGCTTATGAAGTTCTCAGTAATGCTGATAAAAAAGCCAGATATGATCGATATGGCCATGCAGGTATGGGCAACGGAGGACAGGGTTATGGGGGCTTTGGCGGTGGTATGTCTATGGAAGACATATTCAGCCAGTTCGGTGATATTTTCGGAAGCGCTTTTGGTGGCGGATTTGGCGGCGGGTTTGGCGGGAGCACAAGAACCCGTAGAGTTAACAAAGGATCCAACCTCCGCATAAAGGTAAAACTCACGCTTGAAGAGATTTTAAAGGGTGTTGAGAAAAAGATCAAAGTCTCCAAATATGTTTCCTGTCAAACATGTAAAGGTAGTGGTGCAAAAGGTGGAAGCTCATTCAATACCTGCTCAACCTGTAACGGATCAGGTAGAGTAACCCGTGTAACCAATACCTTCCTGGGCCAGATGCAAACAGCATCCACATGCCCTTCATGTGGTGGCGAAGGCCAAACCATAACTGAAAAATGTAATACCTGCTACGGAAACGGAATTGTAAAAGGTGAGGAAGTAATTACTATAAACATACCTGCCGGTGTGGGTGAGGGCATGCAAATGTCAATGAGTGGAAAAGGTAATGCGGCAGCACGAGGTGGAATACCAGGAGATCTCATCATTTTAATTGAGGAAATAAAACATGAAAGTCTTATCCGCGACGGAAACAATTTATTGTATGATCATTATATAAGTTTCCCTGAAGCTGCACTGGGTACCACTATCGAAGTACCTACACTTGAGGGAAAAGCCCGAATAAAAATTGATCCCGGTACACAATCAAGCAAAGTATTAAGACTCAAAGGAAAAGGACTGCCATCGGTAAATGCATACGGAAGAGGTGATTTACTCGTTAATATCAATGTATGGACACCCCAGAACATTAGTAAAGAGGAAAAGCAAATTCTTGAAAATCTGGCAGGTTCCGATAGTTTCAAACCCAAACCACAGAAAAGCGATAAAAGCTTTTTTGAAAGGATGAAGGATTATTTTAATTAGGAATTTCGGGTAAGAAACTTTTTTGAAACAAAGAATAATCTCAACCGTTATCCACCTTAGTGAGGCTTATGGAATATATTTTTCAGGCAGAAAATATTTACAAACAGTACGAAAAACATCAGGCCCTTACAGATGTCAGTATTTCGGTGCCCGGAAAAGGAATTTTCGGACTATTAGGACCCAATGGTGCCGGTAAAACAACTCTTATCCGTATCATAAACCAGATCATTTCCCCCGACCAGGGAAAGCTTTTTTTCAATGGTGAAAGACTCACTGCAAAACATATTGCAAGGATAGGATATCTGCCTGAAGAACGTGGGTTATATAAAAAGATGAAAGTAGGTGAGCAAGCCCTTTATCTTGCCCGTCTTAAAAATGTTGAAAGCAAAGAAGCCCGTAAAAGCCTGAAGGAATGGTTCGAGAAATTTGATCTTCTGCCTTGGTGGGACCGCAAGGTTGAAGAACTATCGAAGGGAATGCAGCAAAAAGTACAGTTTATCATTACCATACTGCACAAACCTGAATTGCTGATATTTGATGAACCCTTCAGTGGTTTCGATCCCATAAACGTAAACTTACTAAAATCGGAAATTCTGAAGCTGAGGGACCAGGGAACCAGTATTATTTTTTCAACCCACAATATGAGTTCCGTTGAAGAATTGTGCGATCATATTGCATTAATCAATAAATCAGAAAAAATACTGGACGGAAAGCTTGACGAAATTAAAAAAGCTCATTCCAACAGGATATTCACACTCGAAATAGGCGATCTGAAAAAACCCATGGAAGAGATTCTTTCGCCTGTGGCCAAAGTTCTCAGATACGAAAACGGCAAGGATGGCATAGTAAGGGCTAAGGTAAGAATTGATGAAGGATACAATGCAAATGATCTGATAAAGCATATTTTACCATCGGTGCATTTTCATGGTTTCCAGGAAGAGCTACCCAGCATGAATGATATTTTCATAAAAACTGTAACCGGAAAATACCCACAGGAATTAAAGAAAGAAGATCTGAAACTACATATGGATATAGATACTCAGTAGTAAAATCCACGCAAATACATTCACTTCATAAACAATGAACAAAACCTTCACCATAATAAAACGTGAATACCTGAGCCGGGTAAGAAAAAAATCCTTCATTGTTATGACAATCCTGGGACCTTTACTGATGGCGGCACTTATGATCGTACCGGTTTTTATTGCCCGGATGTCTGACAGTGTTTACGAAGTTGCTATTGTTGACGATACCCGCCTTTTCTCTAGAGAGTTTGTTGATGCCAACAATGTAAAGTTCACTGATATAAATATAGATGTCGATTCGGCCATTGAACTTATGAAAGCCAATAAGTTTGATGCCGTATTACATATACCAGCTACAGCTTTTCAGGCGCCATCAACCTTGCGGCTTTTCACTGAAAAAGCAATTAATATGAATGCAAAACTTTACATGGAAAGTATCCTGAGAAACGAATTTGAACTAATGAAACTTGCTCATGCAGGTATCGATCCGGAAGTTTTGAAAGCAACGGAAACCAAAATCAGTATTACGGCCATAAGAATGCTCAGAGACGGGCATGAGCAAACTGACTATCCCGAGGTAAGCATGGGTCTGGGAATATTTGGTGGCATCCTGATTTATTTCTTTGTGTTTTTATTTGGCGCACAGGTAATGAGAGGCGTAATGGAGGAAAAATCAAACCGTATTGTGGAGATCATAGTTTCATCGGTAAAGCCTTTCCAGTTAATGATGGGTAAAATTGTGGGAATTGCCATGGTGGGTCTTACACAATTTCTGATATGGATTTTTCTGACCTTTGCAATAGTTGGTGCAGTTTCGGCTGCCATGCCCGAAGTATTCAGATTTACTCCCCAGGAGAATATTTATACAAGTTCTTCACAGTCGCTTAATCCGGCAGAAGTGCAACAACAAATGCAGCAGATACAGCAGCAAAATACTCCTGCCGGGCAAATAATGGAAGCCCTGCGGGCCATTAATTATAAAGTAATGATCCTGAGTTTCATCTTTTACTTTCTGGGAGGATACCTGCTCTATGCCGCACTTTTTGCAGCAATAGGGTCGGCTGTGGATAATGAAGCTGATACGCAACAATTTATGCTGCCCATAACTATACCCATGATTTTTTCTATTGTAATGGCACAAATGGTTATGAATAACCCGGCAGGGCCTGTGGCATTCTGGCTTTCCATCATACCATTTACATCACCCATAATTATGATGGTAAGAATTCCTTTCGGGGTTCCCTGGTTTGATTTATGGCTTTCTGTTATATTGCTGATTGCAGGGTTTCTGGGAACAACATGGCTTGCAGCAAAGATATACCGCACCGGTATCCTTATGTATGGTAAGAAAGTTTCATATAAAGAATTGTGGAATTGGGTCAGACGTACTGGCTGATTTTCAATAATTCACCTAAAAAGTCATCATTAACATTACAGGCTTTCTTATCTTTGTAAAATCTAGTATTCAACCATTAATTAAATAACCCATGACCGCTGCTATAATAGACTGTGGTACCAATACCTTTAATCTTCTTGTTGCAGATATACAGGTCAACGAAGGTTATAAAATTCTGCTTAATACCAAGAAAAGTGTTAAACTGGGCGAAGGTGGAATGCCCGACAACAAAATTGCCAAAAAACCTTTTGAACGCGGTATAAAAACCTTCATCGAACTGGTAAAAATTGCCAAAAAATATAAGGCAGAAAGTATACACGCATTTGCAACATCTGCTGTAAGGAGTACTCTGAACGGGCCGGAATTTGTAAAAAAAATACAGGAAAAAACCGGCATAATCATCCAGGTTCTCAATGGTGATACAGAGGCCCAGTACATTTACAAAGGAGTCAGGCTTTCTCTCGACAACCTTCCACAACCTATCCTTATCATGGATATTGGTGGGGGAAGCACCGAGTTTATTATTGCTTCAGAGGACCAGGTGTTGTGGAAAAGAAGTTTTGACCTGGGGGCATCCCGCCTGATTCAGCAGTTTCAGCCATCGGATCCCCTTACACCCGAACAGGAAAAAAATCTCAAGGAGCACTTCAGGGATATGCTTAAACCTTTGAACACACAGCTAAAAAAACATCAGGTTGATACGCTTATTGGGTGCTCAGGTTCATTTGAATCACTCGCTGATATGATTAAAGCTGAAAAGAATGACAATCAACCCCTGGGAGATATTTATAATTTTGATTACGGTGATTTTAAAAATCTGCACCAAAAACTAATTGCCAGTACCGAAGCCGAAAGAAAAGCCATGCCCGGACTTGTCGAATACCGGGCAGATACCATCGTTTTTGCAAGTATTTTCATCCGTTTTGTAAAGAAACGTCACAAAATCAAAAACATGACTTATTCAGGCTTCGCACTTAAGGAAGGTGTACTTGCTGATTTAATTTCAGGCAGGATTGCCCTTTAATAAAATTAATATTAACCCCCCACTCTTTTACTATGCCGAAAATCCTGGTTATTGACGACGAAAGAAGTATACGAAACACCCTCAAGGATATTCTTGAATACGAAAAATTTGATGTAGACCTGGCCGAAGATGGCATCGAGGGTCTTGAAATGGCACAAAACAGTAAATACGATGTGATACTGTGTGATATTAAGATGCCCCGGATGGATGGCATGGAGGTGCTGGAAAAACTCATGGAAGACAATCCGGACAACACCGTAGTAATGATTACAGGCCATGGCACCGTTGAAACCGCTGTTGAGTCTATAAAAAAGGGAGCCTATGACTTTATTTCCAAACCACCTGATATCAATCGTATGCTTATCACTTTGCGAAATGCAATGGATAAAAGTCTTCTGGTAAAAGAAACCAAAGTGCTTAAGCGTAAGGTGAGCAAAACCTATGACATGATTGGCGAATCACCTGCCATAAATCAGATCAAGGAGATGATAAGAAGAGTGGCTCCTACTGACGCACGTATTTTTATTACCGGACCCAACGGCACAGGGAAAGAGCTGGTAGCCAGGTGGCTGCATGAGTTAAGCAACAGGTCGAAAGGCCCGTTTGTAGAGGTTAACTGTGCTGCTATTCCATCTGAACTTATTGAAAGTGAACTTTTCGGGCATGAAAAAGGATCATTTACCTCCGCAATTAAACAGAAGAAAGGAAATTTTGAACTGGCCACCGGAGGCACATTGTTTCTGGATGAAATTGGTGATATGAGCCTGGCAGCCCAGGCCAAGGTTTTAAGAGCTTTACAGGAAAATAAAATTAACCGGGTAGGTGGTGAGAAAGAAATACCTGTTGATGTAAGAGTTGTGGCTGCTACCAATAAGGATATTCAGAAGGAAATTCAGTCGGGAAATTTCCGTGAAGATCTCTATCATCGGCTTAGTGTAATCCTCATTCCAGTACCATCGCTTAATGAAAGAATTGATGACATACCCTTGCTGGCCAACCACTTTCTTGAACAAATCGTCCAGGAAAACAGCATGGCACCGCGCGAGTTTACTGAAGATGCACACAAAGCCCTGCAGAAAATTACATGGACCGGAAACATCAGGGAGTTAAGAAATGTTGTAGAACGGCTGGCTATCCTCTGTGATAAAACCATTACAGGCGAAGATGTTGAAACCTTTGCCCAGCCATTAAGCGGCATAAAAAACAGTATGAAATAATTCTGTGCAAGAACTACCTGAGAGGGTTAAGCGCCTGGGTTTCGTGAAAAAAGATGAAAGCATCGTAGCGCAAAGGTAAAATGGTATTTACATACTGCCTGGGTTCATTAACAGGATTATAAACAACACCAACCGCTCTATGTCCGCGGGGTTCCATAAACTTGTCATGGGTGCGATCTTCATCATCAAAAAGCAGGTAAAAGGCCGGCAGGCCTGTTTTATTCATAACATATTCCACACTATTCCGGCGGGCCGAAGCAATTCTTTTTACCTGCTGCCGGCTTCCCCATTGGGCGCCTGCCATTACCTTGCCTTTGTATGTAGTAAATCCCACACTAAAAATATTTTCCGGGCCGTGATAAACTCTGCTTAACTCACCAATATTCTGATTTCCAGCATTAAACATATCAGTAAATCGGGCATCTCCAATATGCGTATTGTGCGCCCATACTATGCCTGATGATTCTTCACCGTAAAGATCAAGTAACCGGTTAACAGTTTCATGCATATGGTGTACCCTTGAATTCCACGATGAAGCATCGCGGCGTGTGGCCGACTTCCTGTAAAACTTTTCAGCATTGTGCTTTACATAAGCATTCTGCAGCAAATAAAAATATTCAGAATCGGGTAAATCATTGAACTGGTCTCTTGAACTTTTGATAAGTTCAACAACTGCCAGTGTATGGTTTGAACAATCGGGACGACCCTGCTGAACTCCACGTGCATAGGACCAGCTATCCCGATCATACGGTTTAAAGCAGCTATAATGATTGCTTACCTGACTATAAATTTCACTGTCATGCTCACGCAAAAAGTCAAGAACAGCATCTTTAGATCTCCATTCATCATATACATCCATTCCATAGAAGCCGACTTTCCGGTCTGTGGGTAATGGATCATTATACTCCCTCAGCCATTCGGCCAGTGCCAGTACCTCTTCATTGCCCCACATCCATTGTGGCCAGCGATCAAGGCTTTCAAGCACATCGCGAGCAGAATTTGCTGCACCCGGCATATCTTTAACATAGCGATTTAACTCATAAAGACTGGCAAAATCACCTTCAACCGCAATAAAATTAAAATCCTTTTCAGCAATCAATCGTCGGCTTATCACATCGCGCCACAAATAATATTCATAAGTGCCATGACTTGCTTCACCCAACAGTACAAGCCTGCTGCCATCGGCAGCACTAATAAGCATATCAAGGTCGCTTGATTCGGAAAGTGGTATTGCCTGATCTTTGATGAATTTCTCAAGATCTTTACCACCTTGTGAAATTAATGTCCAAGCGGTAAACAACAATAAAAACATTATTTTTAAACCGGAGTTAAGTCTGGATTTTTCCATATCAGATATAATATTACATGCTGGCCCGCAATATAATAAATATCTGCCAATCAGGAGGGTTTTTTCAGGAAAATTAAGAAGCAGAAATCAGAATCCATAACTGATTTTCAAGCTGTTGAAGAAATAATTGTCGTAGTTATCGCGGGTCATCCTTACTCCATCGAGGTAGTGGAAAATGGTATTGCGCCAACCAAATTCATAGCCTAATCGCAAACCATTGGGAAGTTTGTAGGAAAAACCTAAACCCATTGGGATTACCGGTTGAACCTGGCTGTAATCAACATCAGACTCAACAATATGATCTCTGACATCAAAAACGCGGGCATCGCTGAAAAATAACCCTATGCCAACAAAACCATACAAATCAAAAGGGCTTCTTGATAAAGCAGGCAACATAAGTTCAGTTTTGGCATAGAACTCAAAAATATCGTTAGTAAAGCGGAAGGGAACATTCTCCGGCAAATTTTCACCAAAAGGAACTTGCCCCGAAAGATTGGCATAATCCATTCCCAGGCTCAACGCAAACCAATTATTCATTATATACCTGGTAAAAAAACCGAACTTAAAGTTAAAATTATTCGTATGATAGTCGGCAAACTCATTGAATCCCAAACCTTTATTTTCAGCAATATCTGTAATGGTATGTGCTGTACCCAACGAAAGACCTATTTCCCATAAACCCAGGGCATAATATTGATCTCGCAATGATGTATGCAATGGTGGCTTGGGCTGATTTCGAACTGACTGATTGCCTGAAGAAGCTGATGCATTGGATGATCTCGAGCTATGCGATTGCGGATCCTGGCTTTGACTTGGAGGTGGAGTATACCGTTGGGGTCTGGATGCATGTCTTTGAGATCGGCTGGCTCTTTCTGCCTTTGTTTTTCTTGAGCCAAATAATCGTCTGAAAAAATTATCCTGCAATTGAAGTTGAGAATACTCAGAAAACTGATTGATTGTGTTTAGAGTTTCAATTGCCAGATCCTGCCCGGAACTTAGTTTTTCATGTGAAGCAGCTGCGTTTTCATTGGCCATGAATACTGTGAAAACCAATAGAAAAACAAATCTCAAATACCTATGCATTTTTTGGGGAGGTTTAAAATTTGCAAATTGTATACTGTATTTATTAGGAACGAATGCAAAATAAAAAATGAAAGTCGACTAATTTTTTTAAAAAATCCTTTTTAAAAACTACCAGCGCCTTACCATATCAGGGATAAAATAGCTGAATTTTATCTTGGTAAAATAATAACTGTCATTTCCTGTGCTCCACGGGCGGGTAAAACCATCAAGATAATCAAAGAAGGTTTTTCTCCAACCAATTTCAAATCCTACCCTGAAATCAGTGCTGATTACGTAGTATCCGCCAATTCCCATAGGAATTGCAGGTTGAAAATTACTATAATTATCAAATTGGAAATTATCAGGATCCGGCACAGTCAGGTCAGGATTATGATAAAAACCTGCCAATCCAACATAAGCGTAAAAATCGAATGGAAATGCACTATGAAGTTTTGGTGCATAAACCTCACCAATAACTGCAACCTCAAAAATGTTATTACTGAAATAAAAATCTCTT
>JAHYJP010000170.1 GCA_019429055.1 Bacteroidales bacterium | reverse complement strand
TGGTACCAACAGCAACAACAGCTTTTTAAACAATCACATTTCCAATGTACTCCTGGGATACGTTATTGATTCTAATACCGGTCAGGTTGATCTGATGAATACCGGCAACTTTGTAGGTACAGAAATGGATGGCGAGCATATCATTGAAGATATTGTAATGAGTGGGGTTTATTTGCTTAACCAGAACGGTGCTACAGTTGACAATGTACAGTTTCTGAGCCTGAACCGACCGGATGATGGTACAAATACCGCTCCTGCAACCATTTCCACAACCGGTGCATTACCTTCAGGAATGCTTACCAACCCCATTGTAATTTCTAACAATACTATTAAAGATCAGTATTCTCCCTCCACTACGATATTCGGAATGTATCTCAACCAGAGAAACGTGCATTATGAAGTTTACAATAACAGACTGCACAACATTACCACCGATGGCACAGGAACGACATATTCTGCAGGAATAATGCTTTTTGGAACAGGAACAACAGCAGATATTTACAATAATATGGTTTCGGGTATTTCTGCACCCAACTCTTCCGGCGTTTCGGTCAGAGGGATATATGTGAGAACTTTCAACTCCGTAAATATTTTTTACAACAGTGTACTCATTGACTATGCTGCCACCGAAGCAGGAAACATTTCGGCAGCACTCAGTATTCACAATATAAACGACCCGGTTGACCTGCGAAACAATATTTTCATAAACAAAACCACTATTCCGGCACTGGGAACCGGTTTTGTAACTGCATTTCTGAAAAATACTGCAGCCCTTGGAAATATTCAGGCAACCTCTGATAACAACATTTACTATGCAGGTACGCCCTCTGAACAAAACTTTATTTTTTACGGAAGTTCTACCGCAAATGATCAAACCCTGGCAGAATACCAGGCCCGTGCCGTAAACTTTGATCAGAACAGCTATACAGAAGATGTCCCTTTCCTGGCCACAGACAATCTTCACATCGATCCGCTTGCAGAAACCGCAGTAAGGGGAAATGCTTCGCCCATTACCTCACCCATTGCCATTACCACCGACATTAACGGAAAAGAGCGCGATACCGAAAACCCCGATATCGGTGCACAGGAATTACCCGAAGCATATCCTGCCATGGCATTAAACCCAATGCCTGAAAATGGTGCAACGGAAGTCAGCATTGATTTGGCAGAAATTCAGTGGCAGTATTTTTCAAGTCTTGATTTTGTTGATCCTGCCGGGTTTAAGGTGTATTTTGGAACAACTGAAACACCGGGTGAAGATGAACTTTTGGGCTGGGTAGTATTTGACACTGAAACGGAAAATTACCCCTTCTCCCTTGCCGAAACAGAACTGGATTACGAAACTACCTATTACTGGATGATCGTCCCATCAGTCGATGAAGAGGACGGACCCGATGCGCAAAACCCCGTTACCTGGTCATTCACCACTGAAGAAGACACCACCACACCTGACCTTTACACACTGACCCTTACCCTGGCAGGTGAAGGTACTGTTGAAGTGGATGGAACTCTTTATACTGAGCCCGTTACCGTGGAAGAAGGTACAGAGCTCGAACTGGTTGCTTTAGCAGCGGCAGGCTGGCTCTTTGAAGGCTGGAGCGGCGATGTTGATGCCACCGAAGCAACCATCCTGGTAACCATGGATTCCGACAAAAATATTACGGCAACCTTCATCCCTGTTCCCCCACCGGCTTGCGCACACACACCGGTTCCTGCTGATGGTGAAACCGATGTACCTTCAAATACTCCCATTGGCTGGACCTATACTTCAGATCCCGACTTTTCCGATCCCACTGGATTTACTGTAAATATGTGGACCGGCAGCACTGATGGTGACCCCTTCCAGGTTGATCTGCCCGGTGGACCCGGAGAAACTTTGTACCCGGAACATCCGTTTGCTTTTGATTTCGAAGTGAGCTATTTCTGGCAGGTAGTACCTTATGTTGAGATAGATGAGGTTATCATTCATGCGGAAGGATGTCCCATCTGGTCATTCACCATCGCTGAAGATGATGTAAACGTAAACGACCTGCACCAAAACGCATTCAATATTTATCCCAATCCTGCTTCTGACCGTTTTCAGGTTGAGTGGGAAGGACAAGCCGAATTGTACATTATTGGTATGGATGGCAGGGTGCATGATTCCATGACCATACAGGGGCCGGTTTATACTGTTTCAACAGAAGCCATTCCCGATGGAATGTATGTGATCAGAATTGTTTCCGGTCAGCAGGTTATAAGCAGAATTATTCGCATTGCCCGATAAAAGATTCGGGATTTAGATTTAAATTTGTCATCAGAACCCTCATGTAAGAAATCCCAGGACTCAAACATGGGGGTTCTTTTGTAAAACCAACAAAACCAACCAGCATGAAACGACTGAGAAAAAACCAAAACCGCATGATTTTCGGGGTATGTGGCGCCCTGGGAGATTACTTTAATATTGACCCAACGATCATCAGGATAGCATTTGCCGTTGCAGCAGTTGCCTATGGCACAGGTATTCTGGTTTACCTGATCCTTGCTATAGTTATTCCGTCAGACAGGTAGTAAATGGATCTTTTTCTTATACTTCTGGCTTTTTTGCTTTTGCTTGCCGGTGTTCTGGGAGCTTTTATTCCTGTGCTGCCGGGTCCACCCCTTAGTTATGCAGGTTTGCTTCTTATCCATTTTACAAGTCTTACAGCTTTTTCGGCACGTTTACTTATCACTTTCGGCATCATAACCTTGCTTATAACTCTGGCAGATTATCTGCTGCCCATCTGGGGTACAAAATTGGGCAAAGGAACCCGGCACGGGATGTGGGGAGCAAGCCTGGGGCTGGTGATCGGGATATTTTTCTTCCCTCCGCTGGGAGTTATCATCGGACCTATCGCAGGGGCATGGCTGGCAGAAAGGGTAAACGGAAAGGAAAACCGTGAAGCATTCCGATCGGCTCTGGGAAGCTTTGCAGGTCTGTTGCTGGGCGCGGTATTGAAATTTACAGTTTCCATTGCTATGACATGGTATTCCATTTATGCGCTGATCAATGCAATGGCATAAAAGAAAGATTTCTTTTATTGTAATTATATTTTTTCTAATTTTGTCATCACATATAGATATCTAAATACGAATATATAATGTCAGAAAATTTCACACAAGCCATATCAAAACGTTATGACGAGTTATCAGGCCAGGAATGCTGCCTTTCCTGTGGCGGTGCTATCAACTACACTGAAATAAAGCCGGGCTTTCAATGTGCCGATCTGGGTTCGGGAAAGGGTTATGATGTATTAAAAATGGCTACCATGGCAGGGGAAGAAGGTTTTGCCTGGGGTGTGGATGTTTCGGAATCCATGATGGAAACTGCCAGGGAAAACGCCCGCAAACTTAACCTTAAAAATACTGCCTTTGTAAAAAGCGAGCTGGAAAGCATTGACCTTCCCGATGATTCACTGGATCTGGTTCTTTCCAATTGCACCATCAACCACAGCCTGGATCAGGGGAAAGTATGGAAGGAAATATTCAGGATTCTGAAGCCCGGCGGAATTTTTGTGGTAAGTGACATTTATGCACTGGAAAATGTTCCTGATGTATACCGCAATGATCCCGAAGCCGTTGCAGAGTGCTGGGCAGGCTCAGTAACCAAAGAAAATTATTACCTGAACCTGAAGAACGCCGGATTTGACAAGGTTGAAATCATTGAAGAATCGGCTCCTTATGAAAAAGGTAAAATCAAGGTTTGCAGTTTCACCATCAAAGGGCAAAAACCCCTGTAATCAAAAGATTTTGTATATTGCAGAACAATAAAAAGAATAAATATTTATACCTATATTTTTGATTTTCAATCACCAAACAACCGATAATTATGAAGACTCTGATCAAAAAAGCACAAAAAAAAGTTAACACCGAAAAAAAACAGGCACAGTGCTGCGCCAAATTATCACCTAACCAGGTAGGCTGCCACGACTAAACAATTTTTACATTTCCGGATCATTCATCAGCTATAATGCTTAAACCTTCGAAGCACAACATCATTGCACCTGTTAATGATGGGAAAGAACACATTATTGTAAATGTTTTATCCGGAAATGCCGATATCCTTTCTGAAGAAGAGCTTTCGCTTCTGAACCATTCCGATTATGGAAACTACCCTCCCGCTTTTATTGAAAAGGGCTATGTTGCTGACCCGCACAAAGAAGATCTCGACTACCGCCTGAAGTATATTGAATTTCTGGAAGAACGGGAAAAGGAAGAGATGCAACTTTTCTTTGTTCCCACCTATGCATGTAATTTCACCTGCTCTTATTGCTACCAAAGCGGCTACCCTGATAAAAACCTTTCGTTTTCCAGGGAAATAACGGATTCCTTCTTTGATTTTGTGGAAAGACAGTTTGCCCAAAGAAAAAAATACATTACCCTTTTTGGCGGAGAGCCCCTTCTGAACTCCAAATCCTACAAGGAAAGCCTGTCTTATTTCATTGACAAGGCTGTGGCCCGAAAGCTGGATATTGCTGTTGTAACCAACGGTTATTTCCTGGATCAATACCTTGACATCCTTGATCCTGCTTTCACCCGCGAAATTCAGATAACTCTAGATGGTACCCGTGATATGCATAACCGTCGCAGGAAACTGAAAAACAACAGTCCTACCTTCGACAAGATTGTAGAAAACATTGATGCCTGCCTGCAGAAACAAATACCGGTTAATCTGCGTATGGTTGTGGACCGGGAAAATATGTATGATCTGCCTGCTCTTGCGGATTTTGCCATTGAAAAGGGCTGGGCCGACCATCCCCTGTTCAAGACCCAGATTGGCAGAAATTACGAATTGCACTATTGCCAGGATGGCCAATCCAAACTCTTTAACCGTCTCTCCCTTTACCAGGAGTTGCTGGGACTTATTAAAAAACACCCGCAGATCATACGGTTTTACAAGCCCGCATTTTCTGTAATGAAATTTCTGCAGGAAAATGGCGAGCTTCCCAAGCCCCTTTTTGATGCCTGTCCGGCCTGCAAAAGCGAATGGGCCATGGATTACACCGGCAGTATTTACTCCTGCACCGCCACAGTGGGCAAGCCCGGCGAAAAACTCGGCAGCTTCTACCCGAAGGTTGAATTATTTGATGAAAAAATCAAAATCTGGCAGCAGCGCGATGTCATGCACATTGAAAAATGCCGCGACTGCAACATGCAACTGATCTGTGGCGGTGGCTGCGGCTCCATTGCCTTCAACCAGAACCAGGATATCCTTTCACCTGACTGCAGGCCCATTAGTGAACTCATAGGGCTTGGAGCAGAAGCGTATTTTAAATAACCGCGGAGACGGGGAGGTGCGGAGGAGCGCAGAGTTTTCTCCGGGTACGACTTCAGTTCGTGCCCGGAGTTGTTTTTTTATATCCATGCCACCCAAACCCCCTGACCCCCTGACAGGGGGAACCTCCAACGCACAAACATCTGCTGCAGTTTCCAACTCCCCCTTTCAGGGGGTGGGGGGGTATTTAGTATAAAAAAACGCCCTAGAGATTTTATCTCGCAGAGCCGCAAGAGACGCAGTTTTAAAAATCACCATGTGATTTTCTCCGGGTACGACTTTGGTTCCTTTCACCGCGGAGCCGCTAAGAACGCAGCGTATTCTCCGGGTACGACTTAAAGTTCGTGCCCGGAGTTGTTAGTTCAAGGGATTGCATCCCTCCAATCTTTTCTGATATCCATTGCAGGACTGCGATGAGCTGTTTTTTTTAACAAGTAAACCGGCGGGGTTGTCAGGGATGCCATCCCAATGTGCATGTATCATCTTTTATTGATTTCATTCTTCATTCTTCATTCTTCATTCTCCCCTATCAAGACCCATTCTAAATTATCCATAAATGAACCGATTTAACATATTAAACTTGCCGGAATAAACCTTTTTTTATATTTTGCACGCGAATCCTTTACCCACCCAACCCTCCTGCCTATGGTAAAATACTGAAAACAAATCACCTAAACCTTTCAGCTTCACCTGTTTTTTAGATTGCTGAAGTTGAATTTGCATCCTTCCTTCATGGAATCAGTTTTGGGTTTTTTGCAGGCTGGTTCGGGTAATTTCTCTACTGGATTTTGTTTTATTTGTTTTTTTATAATTAAATCAGTTTTATATGAGAATAAACAAATTGTTTTTATTAATCTATTTTCTTGGTCTTTTTTTTTACAAGGGTTTTGGCCAAACTTATCAAAAAGTAGCTATACCTGATAAAACCACTTGGTTGGTTGCCCAAGAACAATTATTTGGAAGATTTATTGATACTTTATATGCAAAAAACCAAATTGATGATCAAATTGAAATCTGGTTTGGGTGCTCAGATCTCGATGAACAAATATTAATGGGTATGCTCAGAGAAAGTGAAGATTACTCCAAACTATGGTTTACGCCAAATGGAACAAGTAAGAATGAAGAATTGCTGGTTTTTGATCTCACACTCGAAAAAGGAGATACATTTTATCTGGGAAGTACCTTAACCACTGTTGATACTGTATTTTACAGAGATAACCTTAAATATATAGAATTTGATATATCAACAATATGGGATGAAAATCTTAGATTTATAGAAGGTGTAGGTCCAAATATTAGCGTTGCATGGATGGTGCACCCCGGAATTCAGGAACCTTACGTAGTATGTAAATATGATGATGCACTTTTTTACGTTACAGAAAACCCTATTTTTATTGATTGCAGTATAAATACTACTAATTCAGAAGAAATGGATAATTATTACGAAATTAAAATCTATCCCAACCCAACAACTGGATTAATAAAGTTTCAGAACCACAGTTACTCAGTTAAAGAAATTCTTGTTTATGATACTACTGGCCGACAATTCTTTATCGAAAACAAAATCGATGAAATGGATTTAAGCCATCTGCCAGATGGATTTTATCTTATTAAAATCATCTGGATTAACGGAATAACTGAAACACATAAGATTTTAAAGAATAGTTTTTAAGAGATTTATTTTAAACAAAAAAAAGCAAATCATTAAACCATGAAAATAATCATTTTACTTTTCTTTATACTTGCAGGCACTATTCACTTGCATGGGCAGGAGTATGTGCCGCTTTTGGACACCAATAAGGTTTGGAATACTTTTGAAGAGTACTTTTCACATACAAAGACTAACAATCATTCTTGGGGGGCCACCTATCCCTATTATTTGGAGAGATGTGAGATTGATACTACCAGATTCATTATTAAAAAAAAATTGCCGGGTCAGGTTACTGCAGAATTGGGTTATCTTACCGAAGATACAATTACCCGAAAGGTTTTTTATACGGATATGTATGGTGGAGAAGAAATGCTATTATACGATTTCAACCTGGTTGCAGGAGACAGCTTTTATTACTCCTGGGTAATAGAAGTTGATTCGATTCAATTGCTGGATGGCACTTACAGAAAAAGGATTGTGTTCGATGATGGATACAACTCATGGATTGAAGGAATCGGAAATAGCTGGGGTGGACTTCTATGGCTTGAATGGGATATTAAACAAAACCTACCTGCTTATGCCATTTTATTATGTCATTACGAAAATGACACCCTTCTTTATTTTGATGATCGCTATGGAACCTGCAATTATAATTATACTCAAAACAATGCAGAAACATTAGAAAAATCAATTACTCCAATAATCTACCCTAACCCATTCAGTCAGAAACTTTCAATTCTGCTTGAAAGGGTAAATGGTCAAAGAATTGATTTGATTATAGAAACACTGGATGGAAGACAGGTCTATAATGCAACCCTTAATTCAGAAAATTCTCTTGATCTTTCTTTCCTGAGCAAAGGTATTTACCTTCTGGTAATAGCAAACAGAGATTTTCAGCATACAACAAAAATTATAAAATTGTGAAGACAAAAATACTGGGCTGCAAGTCTTCGATCTTCATTTCCTTATATGCCTTCCAAACCCTTATATGCCTTATATGGTTAAAAGTATGCCAATAAGAAAATGTATTGACTCCCGCACCCCCTGACCCCCTGAAGGGTAATGGTGCTAACTTAGTAAAATAAATATTATCTTTGGTAAACCTTAAACTAAAGATAACTATGAAAAACAATAGATCGTTGGCTATAAGCAATAGTGTTAACAAATTAAAGATGA
>JAHYJP010000374.1 GCA_019429055.1 Bacteroidales bacterium | reverse complement strand
CGTCGCGCACTTCGGGCACCGCGCGCTCAAGGATCACATAGGAGGCATAGTCGAGAAACCAGTCCTGATACATCCCCGAAAGGAGTGTGGTGGACTGATCAATGGCAGGCACTTCATTCTTTGGCTGGGACAATGGATCCAAGCCATCGTCAGCCGGCTGCAGGGAATCCATGTTTTCTTCGTGGGAGTCGCTCATAACATTTGCTGAACCAATAAAACAGATTTTCCTAGAGGGAAAACCGGTGCAAATTTAAGCATAATAATTTTGCTGAAATGGAAAGCAACAGGAAGGAAAAACATAAATTATTTCAGAATATTCAACAACTCAGAAATTGTTATAATTTTTGTTTTTTCTATTTTTTTCAAAGCAAGCAAATCCTCATCGCCAGTAACTAGGAAATCTGCTTTCCCATCTACGGCAAGATTCAGTAAAAAATCATCCTTTTTATCCCTGCAAAGGTTTATCTGGCTGGATGTCTTAACAAAATCGCCATAGAAATCAAATAACCTGAGCAAGTGAGTAATCGATTCGAAAGAAAAATATTTGCTGAACTTTGGACGGCCAGAGACTTCAATAAATTCTTCGAGAAGCTCCTGGGAAAACACAATAATTAATTTACCTTCGAATATATATTTATCCAAATTCTTTAAGTCTTTGGAAATCAAAAAGTGAATCCAAAGATTGGTATCAAGAATTACTCTTTTACCTTTCACTCCTTTCCCTTCTTACAGCCTCTACTTCTTTTGTAATTTCTTCCAGAGATATAGAATCATCTGAACTGCCCCTTAACTTTTCGAGCAATTCAGCAAATTCAGACCTGATTTGATCTTTCTTTATTCTGATCAATTTTAAGTCGGCTAAATCCTTTAGAAGGCTTTTTGCTTTGGGATTTAATATTTCTATTCTAATAGATTCCATTGTAACTATTTTTTCAAATTTACAAAATTTTCAGAATGGTTTATGGGTTACTTGGTTCCCGTTATGATAATTAGATATTTATAAATAACCTTACTCATTTCCAAAACCTCAGCAGCAGCACTTCTGCCAGCAGGCAGGCAAGGGCAAGGATAAGGAAAAGCTTCCATAGTTGCAGGCCTAGGCGGGCCTGCTCGAGGGCCTGCCCGAGGCCGGCTTCGGTGGTTTCGACCACCTGTATGTTGCTGAGGCCGGCATCCAGCATCATGCTTTCGAGCTCGGATGGAGAAAGCACTTCAGGAACGGACTCGCGGCGATCGTAATTGAATGAAAGTCCCTTCACCTGTTCGCCAGCGTTCCACAGGGAATAATTGCCGGCTTCGGGCACCTGG
>JAHYJP010000169.1 GCA_019429055.1 Bacteroidales bacterium | reverse complement strand
AATCAGGGATGTTGCAAGGGTGCTTCGGTTGCCGTTGCCTGAAGCCGATCGTCTTGCCAAGCTGGTTCCCGAGCGGCCGGGCACATCACTGCAACAGGCTTACAAAGAAATACCCGAACTCCATCAGGCACTTGAAGATCAAAATCCACTTGTGAGAGAAACTCTCAAGTTTGCCAAAGTACTGGAAGGGTCAAACCGCCAGACAGGTGTACATGCCTGCGGTGTTATCATTGGCCCTACTGATCTTATCGATTGTATTCCGCTGAGTACACAAAAAGATTCCATTTTGCCCGTTACTCAGTACGACGGAAAATTTGTGGAGTCAGTGGGTATGCTGAAGATGGACTTCCTGGGGTTAAAAACGCTTTCTATCATGAAGGAAGCAGTGAAAAATATTAAAACCCGGCATGGAATTGAAATTGATCCGGAGCAGATTCCACTGGAAGATGTCAAAACATTTAAGCTTTACCAGAAGGGCGATACCATTGGCACATTCCAGTTCGAGTCGGACGGAATGCGCAAATACCTGCGCGAGCTTAAGCCAACCAATATCGAGGACCTTATCGCCATGAATGCTCTTTACAGACCGGGCCCTATGGATTTTATTCCTGACTTCATCAATCGTAAACATGGTATTGATAAAACCATCTATCCGCACGAATGGCTCGAAGAAATCCTGAAACCTACTTATGGCATTATGGTTTACCAGGAGCAGATCATGCAGGCAGCCCAGATCATGGCAGGTTATTCGCTCGGTGCCGCCGATATTTTACGGCGTGCCATGGGTAAGAAGAAGGTTGAAGAAATGAAACGCCAGCAATCCATTTTTGTGGAAGGTGCTACCAAAAAAGGTGTGAATAAGAAAAAGGCGGAAGATATCTTCAATGTTATGGCCCGCTTTGCAGAGTATGGGTTTAACCGGTCGCACTCAGCTGCTTATTCTGTGGTTGCCTATCGTACCGCATATCTCAAAGCAAACTACCCGGCTGAATATATGGCTGCTGTACTTACCAATAACTTCAGTGATATAAAAAAGATCACCACCTTTATGGAGGAATGCCAGAGGCAGAATATTCCTGTGCTTGGGCCTGATATAAACGAAAGTGCACTCAATTTTGTAGTTAATGATAAGGGTGAGATCCGGTTTGGCCTTGGGGCTGTTAAAGGAGTAGGTGAGGGGGCAGTTGAAGTGATTGTTTCCGAAAGGGAAGAAAACGGACCCTATAAAAATATTTTCGATTTTATGCAACGCATCAGTTTACGTTCTGTAAACAAAAGAGTGCTGGAATTTCTTGCCATGGCCGGTGCTTTTGACTGTTTTGAAGATGTGCACCGGGCTCAGTTTTTTCACAGCGATGAAGAAGGTGGGCCAACATTTATTGATAAACTGATCCGTTATACCAACTCGGTGGTAAGCCAGAAGAACTCGTCTCAGATGAATCTTTTTGGAGAAGCTGATGAAAATGTAATTCCCGATCCTGAAATGCCCGATTGTCCCAGATGGGATAAACTTGAGATGCTCAAGAAAGAGAAAGAAGTTACAGGCATGTATATTTCCGGGCATCCGCTCGATAATTTCAAAATTCATATAAATAACTTTTGCAGTCATAATGTGGGAGATCTTAAGTCGCTTGAAAAATTGAAAGGCAGGGAAGTGTCGTTCGCAGGGATTATTGTTTCCAGTCAGCATAAATACACCAAAAACGGTAAACCCTTCGGAAGCTTTGTTATAGAAGATTATAACGATTCCATTCAACTGGCGCTTTTTTCGGAGGATTACCTTAAGGTGAAATATTTCCTGGAGAAAGACAATTTTGTATTTGTAAAAGCCCAGATACAGCCAAGGTTCAACAACTCAGATCAACTGGAAGTAAAAGTAAAATCGATGATGCTGCTGAGCGATCTGGCTGAAAAGAAAGCATCAGATTTGTTATTGGAAATTCCCGTATCCGAAATTAATCCCGAATTTCTTGACTTTCTTAAAACCAACATTTCTGAACACAAAGGAAAATGCAGATTGAAAATAAAACTACGCGATGATATTGAAAAAATCAGCGTAGATATGCTTTCGCGGAAGATTAAGATAGAGCCTGTAGGCTTCCTTAATACCCTTTTGAAAAAACATGATTTGACTTATAAATTGAATTAACCCAAAAACAGGTTTGATTAAATAGGTTTAATTAAGATTTTTAAATTCAGACAAAATGAATAAAAGTTTTATTTTTGTAAATAAAACTAGAACTATTCAAACTAAAAAAATAATACTATGGCACTTGAACTGACCGATAGCAACTTTGATGAACTGGTACTTAAATCAGACAAGCCTGTGCTTGTTGATTTCTGGGCAGAATGGTGTGGCCCATGCCGCATGGTAGCTCCTATTGTTTCTGAAATAGCTACAGAATACGACGGAAAAGCCGTTGTAGGAAAACTTGATGTTGACAGCAACCCCGGTGTGGCAACGCGATATGGCATTCGGAATATTCCAACCATCTTATTTTTTAAAGATGGGGAAGTTGCGGATAAACAAGTAGGGGCAGTTCCCAAGTCTGTTCTGACAGCTAAAATTGAAAATCTGATGAAATAATTTTCTCAGAAAAAGATTACGGGGGTGTCTGAAGTTTTAGACACCCTTTTTTCTTCACATAAATCAAGAGAATTGTGAGCGTTAGTTTTGAACAATCCCGCTACAAAAAATTTGAGAACCTTGAATTTCTTGCCAGACAGGTAGTAGAGGGATTTATTACCGGGCTTCATAAAAGTCCCTTTCATGGTTTTTCGGTTGAATTTGCCGAACACCGGATATATAACCCCGGAGAGTCGACCAAGAATATTGACTGGAAACTTTACGGAAGAACTGAGAAGCTTTTTGTAAAGAAGTTTGAAGAAGAAACCAATCTCCGTTGCCAGTTGGTATTGGATAATTCTTCATCTATGTATTTTCCGGCTTTTCGAAATACGGAGGATACTGTTTCAAAAATTGAGTTTTCATCGCAGGCTGCTGCCTCTTTAATCTACTTGCTTAAAAAACAGCGTGATGCAGTGGGCTTGAGTATTTTTACAGACCAATTGCATGTTCACACACCAGCCCGGTCAAGTATTGCTCATAATAAGCTGTTGTTCAGCCATCTTGAGAATGTTGTTGCACCTGATAAAGATGTACTGAACCAAAAATCCAATCCATCAAAAATATTACACGAGATTGCTGATAAGGTCCATAAAAGATCGCTGGTGATCATTTTCAGCGATATGATGGAAAATACATCTGATCCTGCTGAAGTATTTGACGCATTGCAGCATCTTAGACATAACAAGCATGAGGTAGTTCTTTTTCATGTATTTGACAGGAACAAGGAATTTGAACTGGATTATCAGAACCGCCCATACCGTTTTATCGATATGGAGACGGGCAAGGAGATGAAGCTTAATCCATCACAAATCAAAGAAAAATATAAGGAAGCTCTTGCCGGGTTTCACAACGAACTAAAACTAAAATGTATGCAAAATAAGATTGATTTTGTTCCTGCCGATATTCGTTCAGGTTTTGAAAATATCCTGTTTTCATTTTTCAGAAAAAGGTCTAAACTTTTCTGAGATCAAAACATGAAATGAGTAAATGCAGCTAAAGCCTTTCTTAATTGTCATTTATAAGCTGATTTTTTGTATTTTTCACAAAAATTTGTAATTCAGTATTTAATGGTACTTTTTCCTGGAAGATTTCTTTTGTTTTGCCTTTTATTTCTCTTGTTTACGTTTATTCCCCGGAGTATTTCGCAGGAAATTCCGGGAAATGGATTAACGGAAAATCAAAGAGAATTGCTTATTGCGGATCTTATTGAGAAATCAGGTGACCGTGTAAGATGGTCGCACAATGCCCGCCTTGATTTTGCCAGAACTGCCTATGAATATGCTCAAGGTTTTGAAAAACAGGATCTTAAAATGAGAGCCATGTTCAATATGGCCGAATTGTTTTTTCAGCAGGGAAACTTTGATCATGCATTTCAGTATTTTGATACTTTACAAGTATTCGGCAAAGAAACCGGAGATCTTGTTCTTGAAATAAAAACCAAATGCTATATCGGATCTATATACCGTTACAAAGGGGAGATATATGAAGCTCTGGGTATTACATATGATGCTCACCGGTTGGTTATGGATTCTGATCTTGCAAAGCTGATATCTCTTACATCAAATCATCTTGGTATTATCTACAGAAACCTGGGAGATACTGCCATCGCTATGGAATATTACAGGAAAGCTCTTGATAATGCTCTCGAATTTAACGATACTAACCAGATTATTCTTGCCTATACTTATTTAGGTAACCATTTCAGAACAGAGGGATATGCAGAGAAAGCTCATGAGCATTATCTTACAGCGATGGAACTGGCTATCAGAAATAATGATATGCAAAATATTGCATCGCTGAACAATAACATTGGTAATATTTACCGGGACCGGGGTGATTATGATCAGGCACTTGAATACTACAATTTAGCTTATGGAATGCTTGATGAAATTTTTCTGGCAGGCCTGGAAACCGTAATACTTCGAAATATCGGTGTAACATTTATGCTAAAAGGTGACCTTGATGAAGCTTACAATTACATTACAAGAAGTCTTGAAAACAGTCAGAACGCGCAGTTCTTATGGTTAATGCGTGATAACTATTTTACCCTGTCGGAAATACACCACCAACGGGGTGAAGATCACCAGGCTTATAACTATCTGAAGCAATATAACCAACTTAATCAGCAAATATTTAACGACCGGCTTTTCAATAGTATAAATTACTTTAATGATAGGATTTATGATGCTCAACGCAAAGAAGAACTATATCGTTTCAGATGGCAACGGAATCTGCTCCTTTTAACCATTGTTGGTCTCGGATTATTGTTTTTAATATCTTTGTTTGTGCTGATTTTCAGCCGTCTGAAAGAAAAGAAATTTCATGTAGAAAGTCTGGAAAGTACTATCAGGGAAAAGGAAAGTACCGAAAAGGCACTCAGGCAAAGTGAAGAAAACTACCAGACACTCATAAGAACACTCAATGAAGGACTTGTAGTTCTTGATCTTGATAATAAAATTGAGTTTGTAAATTTCAAAGCCTGTAAGGTTTTGGGTGTAAAAGACAAATCGGAACTTACTGGCAGGAACTTCAAAGAGTTTCTGCTGACACCCGAGGATGAAAAGCTTTATAATGATAAAATGGAACTTCAGAAAATGGGAATTTCCGATCATTATGAGGTAAAAATGAAAAATGTTTCCGGCGACCTTTTATGGGTCAATCTCAGCTCGGCACCTATTCTTGATGAGAACCTGAAATCCAAAGGTTCTGTTACATTGATAACTGATGTTTCCGACAGAAAAAAATATGAAGAAACCTACAGCGACCTTACCACCGACCTTAATCAGAAAATCAAACAGTTAAACTGTATGTACGATATTTCTGATATCTCCGGTGTGCCGGGAATTACGTTTGAGGAAATCATTGAGAAATCGCTGGAAATTATCCCCGTGGGTTTAAAATATACACACGACATTGGTGTGCAGATCATGTTTGATAACAAGGTTTATGCATCTGATAATTATAAAGAAACGCCATGGTCCTACATCGTTCCTATTAAGGTTCAGAAAAAGAAACTCGGGCATATCAAGGTTGCCTATCTTGAGCAAAAACCCAAAATTAACAAAGATCCTTTTCACTTTAATGAAAAAATATTACTGAAGAATATTTCTGAAAAGTTTGGACAGATACTGGAAGCAAAAAATCTTGAAAAAGTATTGCGTGAGAATCAAGAGAGACTTCAGGAGATTCAACGCATAGCAAAAATCGGTAACTGGGAGAAAGATCTTGTTTCGGATGATTTTACTTTTTCGGAGAATTTTTTCAATATTGCAGAAATATCCCCTGAACGAAGGAAATTCTTTGGAATTGAAAAACTCCTTGAAATAATCCATCCTGAAGATAAAACCACTTTTAATGAATTGATCAATGATGATGACCTGGATAATAGCATTCTCAGTTATAACTATCGGATCATCACTCAACAAGGCTTAATAAAGAATATTTATTCAAGCAGAAAGGTTGTGAGAGATGATAACGATCAACCCTTCAGGGTTATCTACACCCTTCAGGATGTTACAGAACAAAAGATTAACCAGGACCTCAAATACAGTGCGGAAGTAGCCTTAAGGACTTCGGAAGCAAGGCAGCAGGTGCTGGCTGATATGAGTTATGAGATGAGAACCCCGCTTAACGGTATCATAGGTGTAGTAGAATTTTTGCTGAAATCAGATCTCACTCCGGAGCAAATGAATCTTACCAAAACCATAAAAGATTCAAGCGAAGGGCTCATGAATATTATCAATAATATTCAGGATCTTTCAAGAATAGAATATGGCAATCTGGAGATGCATGACAAAGTATTTGACATAAATCAGTTTACAGAAAGAATATCAAATCTTTTTTCCGCACTCACCAGACATAAAGAGCTTAAACTCAGAATCGTTCTTGATAAAAAAATTCCCGCAAAGATTGTAGCTGATGAAATACGGTTGAATCAGGTTATTTCCAATTTGATTTCCAATGCTGTAAAACGAAATGAGAAAGGTGAAATTCATCTTAAGCTCTGGCCCGTAAAAAAACATAAAGAGCAAATGGTTATTGGGGTAGAAATAAAAGACCCATTTAATAATGATGATACCAGACTTCCTTTAAATATTATTGATTCGCTCGAAGGTATCAGCGATACCGATATTTATAAAAGTGAAGAATTGTCTTTGAGTATATCTTTTAAACTGGTAGAGCTTATGGGTGGAGTTCTTTCAATGAAAACAGATAAAAAACAAGGAAGTATTGCCAGCTTTGATTTCATTGCAAACCAAGCTGAAAAAACCACCGGAAAATCCGATAGAAACGGAAACCAGGAAAAGATCCTTAAAACTATAGAAGGTTTGAAGGTATTGTATGCAGAGGATAAGATCATCAATCAGAAAGTAATTAAATTAATGCTTTCGCATGCAAAAGTTGACGTTGCCCTGGCAAACAATGGGGCTGAAGCGCTTGATATGATGACTAAGCATAATTATGATGTGATCCTTCTTGACATGATTATGCCGGTAATGGATGGAATGGAAACAGTGAAAGCCATCAGGGAAAAGTTTGATATAAGTCCGCCGCTCATTGGCGTAACAGCAAGTACAATGGAGAAAAGCAAGAAACTTTATCTTGATAATGGGTTGGATGATATTATTACTAAGCCGGTAAATCAGGCTGAGCTATACGAGAAACTTGCCCACTGGCATTTGATGAAAACCAAAACCCACTAATATGACATCAATCCAGGATCAACTTGATGAATTGGTCAATCTTCCACAGATTAATGAAGTAAATTTAAACAGACTGAAAAAGAGTACTGCCAGCAACCCACAATTATTAAAGGACATATTTCAGAGCTTCATTGACGAGTCAAAGGAGCTTATTGGTGAAATTAGAGCCGGCATTGAAAAAAACGATCATGTACTTTATTATAATGCAGTTCATTCGCTCAAAGGGTTATCAGCAACTATAGGTTGCACCCGGTTATTTCATTTATTAAAAATAATGGATTCATTAAATAAGGAAAATCAATATTCCGAATCGCAAAGATGCTACAAACACCTTGAAGTAATGTTTTCAGAAGCAGAATCCATTATCAGGGATACAATTCTAAATTAAAGCCATTTATCTTTCTTCAGAATAGTTCAAAGAAAAAACCACCATAAACTGTATGAGCTGATGGTGGTTTTTTTTAATAATGATTTGCTTATTTTGAAATATCAACTATTTCTCCCGTAGAATATTTGCCTGCATCAAGGTTTTCTTTGATTTTTGAAAATGCATTGAGGGTATATTCAACGTCCTCCAGGGTGTGAATCGCGGTGGGGATGATCCTGATAATTATGACTCCCTTGGGCACTACAGGATAGCCAACCACAGAGCAGAAGATATTGAAGTTTTCGCGTAAATCGTAAGCCAGATTTGTTCCTTCACTGGTCTGGCCTGAGAGAAATACCGGAGTAACCGGCGATTCGGTGTTGCCCAGGTTGAATCCGCGTTCCCTGAGTCCGTTCTGTAATGCACGGGTTATAGTCCAAAGCTTTTCTCTTAACTCAGGGTGCTTTCTTACGA
>JAHYJP010000373.1 GCA_019429055.1 Bacteroidales bacterium | reverse complement strand
TTTTTGCAAACCGTGCCGTCACGTAAGCGGGGAACTGTCATTAGGTAGAGAGACGGAGGCAATTTAGTAGTAACGTTTCTGAGTAATTACGGTGGATACACCTCGAAACATATTCAATAACAAGAACTTACCCTACCCCTCGCAGGATCGATCATGGTGGCAAAAACCGCGCCATACCATCCTTGGGCAGGCTTGTGAGAGCGCCCGGTTGGGCATAAAACGGGACACCGCGCCTGCCCTGCGTCTGGTAACACCTACTAAACATACCGCCGGGCCGTTAGCGGTCATATTCATGGGGCACCAGGATACTCTCCAAATGACCATGGATTCTTGATTAGCAAGTCAATTTTGAAATACCGCACCAGCCGTTTTGCACCAAGATCTAATGCTCAATCTCTTTAAAAATATCTTCAAATCGAAGAAGAACTCATCCACCAAAAAAAGTGGGTATCATCACTTAAAGAATATTATATCTGGACCTAAAGTCATAATTGATGGAAAGGTTTTCGTTAAGGTGAAACTCCGATTCGTTGATACGCTGGACTTCAATATAACCCGATTCGTTGATAGATTAGAAACTGAAATAGAATCTCAGAAATTAGAGATCGAAAGACAATCTTGCTTACTGGCAGAGAATGAAAAACTCATACATGATCTTCAAACCTTGAATGTTAACCTTCTTCATGACTTAAAGGCAAAACCATTGAGGTTGAGGGAAAAAATTTCAACACTTACCGCTGAGAATAAAAATAAGAAAAAGGAAGTATCATCCGTGCAGGATGAGTGCTACAGGCTCAAAGAAAAAATAAATCAATTAAATGCACAGACTATAAAAGCTCAAAACATCGTAACAGAAAAGGACAACACGATAAAATCACTAGAGCAGACAATTTCTTGGCTGAAAGCATCAGACAAAGGGATTATATCACTTGTGAACTCCAACACCCGATTAAGAAAAAAACTGAAAGCAACCAGAGCTACAGTTGAAGCTATAACGAATGAATGCGATAAAAGAGATTCTATGATTCAATTTCTTACCAAAAAAATTCGTGACTATGAACAACTGGTTTATATGTTAGAAACCAAACTACTGGAAGAAAAAAAAGAGGCCGAATAGCCTATACCGATGGATCCCGTAATAGAATACGCGCCGCTAACACGGACGGTATATTTAATAGGTTTGTCACGGTTTTTGCAAACCGTGCCGTCACGTAAGCGGGGAACTGTCATTAGGTAGAGAGACGGAGGCAATTTAGTAGTAACGTTTCTGAGTAATTACGGTGGATACACCTCGAAACATATTCAATAACAAGAAC
>JAHYJP010000168.1 GCA_019429055.1 Bacteroidales bacterium | reverse complement strand
TGGTATTCCTCCTTTTTGAGAAAAGTTATCCCTGTATCTGAGTTGAAAAATATTATACGGTTTTAATGATAAAAAAATGGAAAACAACGAGAATAAACTGGCTGAACCCAACGAGGATAATTTCATAACGATGGTGGTTAATGATGCAGGTTACAGAACACTTTCCAATAAAATGAACAATAACCGGAAACCTTATGAACCAATCGATCCTTCCAAAATCAGATCTTTTATGCCGGGGAATGTTCCGGAAATATTCGTTAAGGAAGGAGATGAAGTTAAAGAAGGCGATCGACTGCTTATCCTGGAAGCCATGAAAATGAAAAATATATTACTGGCTCCCTTTGATGGATCCATCAAATCGATCAATGTGAAACTGGGTGAAACAATTCCCAAAAACTTTGTTTTGCTCGAACTCGAAAAGTAAAATTCAGATTTGGATAAACAAATTCTTTCAGCCAAAATACCAGCCCGGACAGGTTCGTATTTTGGCTGATGTTTTTAACTAATTGCTATGCTTAAAATCGTATTTGCAACCCAGAACCCCAATAAGCTGCAGGAAATCAAAGCCATGCTTCCCGATGGCATTGAACTCAAAGGGCTTGATAACCTGGATTTAAATGAAGACATACCCGAAACTCAGGACACGCTAGAAGGAAATGCTCTTCAAAAAGCCAGGTATGTTTATGAAAGATTCGGAGTTAATTGTTTTGCCGATGATACCGGCCTGGAAGTTGAAGCATTAAACGGAAGACCCGGAGTGCATTCAGCAAGATATGCCGGTGACGGAAAAGACAGCAACGCAAACATGGATAAACTACTTAATGAGTTAAAAAACTCAGATAACCGCCGGGCGCAGTTTCGCACTGTAATAGCCCTGATTATTGATGGAGAAGAACTTCTTTTTAACGGTATTGCTGAAGGAGTGATTATAGATGAGAAACGCGGAAAAGATGGATTTGGCTATGACCCAATATTTGTACCCAAAGGCTACAAAGAAACTTTCGCTCAAATGCCTCTGAAGGAAAAAAACAGGATCAGCCATCGTTTCAAGGCAACCCAAATGCTTGCTGATTATCTCATGTCGCTGAACTATTTTTAAATTCTCAACCTGCACGCATTGTTTCTTCCAAAACATCGGAAAAAAGTTCTTTCAGACTAATACCAATATATTCTGCCTGCTGAGGCACGATACTTCTTTCCGACATTCCGGGAGTAATATTTGCTTCAAGAAAAAACAATAAGCCATTGCTGTAAATGTAATCCAGCCTGCATATCCCTTTCAATTCAAGCTTTTTGTACAAAAATGATGTTGTTTCCTGCACCAGTTTTGTAACATTATCTGGTATGCGGGCGGGTGTTATTTCATCGGCAGCACCCTGGGTATATTTGGCCTGGTAATCGAAGAATGCAGCATCGGTCTTGCTCACAATCTCGGTAACCGGCAACACCAGGAGTTCTCCCTTGCGTATGTATGCCCCGCAGGTTAGTTCTGTACCCTGAATATACTCTTCAATGAAAACCTCATCATCGTGCTCCAGACATAAATTTACAGCCGGAAGCAGATCTTTGGTATCCTTTACGAATGTAGTCCCCAGGCTTGAACCACCTTTGTTGGGTTTAACAAAAACAGGCAGGTTCACCTTGCTTACTATGTCTTCAACCGAAGGTTTATCGTATTTGAAAAATTTTATTGATCTGGCTGTTTTTATACCCCACTGCGCCACCAGTGCATTACAAAAATGCTTATTGAATGTAATGGCAGATTGCAGCAAACCTGAAGTAGTATAAGGTATCCCCAACAGCTCAAAATAGCCCTGAAGCTTACCGTCCTCCCCTGGTGTTCCGTGAATGGTGATCAGTGCACAATCGAACAATACTTTCTTACCATTTAAAGTAATGCTGAAATCATTTTTATCAACCGGATGTTCTGTATTATGGTTATCAACGTATACCCATTTTTTTTGTGAGATCTGCACCAAAAAAACATTAAATCTTTCAGGATCAAGATTTTTCCTGATGATTTTAGCACTGTTTACTGAAATTACATATTCTCCGGAATCCCCTCCGGCAACCAGGGCAATGTTTTTCATCATAATCATTAATTTATGCACAAAGTTAGAAGACTTCACATTATGGAAACAAAATTATCAAACTAAATTCTTCGGGTGGTCACCTGAACAATAAAATGCCGAAAATATCATTAATTAATTAGTAATTTTGGTGCCGAAAATTTCTAATCACATCATGAGCATAAAATCATTCATCACAAGTAAGACTTTCCGAACACATATTTTACTGGCAGCAGCCATGATTATTGCGCTTCTCTGGTTATCTCTGAAAGCACTGGATCTTTATACCATGCATGGCAGGACCATAACGGTTCCTAACATTGAAGGGCTTCGGAAAAAAGAAGCAGAAAGCTTGCTGAAAAGCATGAATCTCAGGATTAATATTAATGATTCCATTTTCGATACAACCAGGGAAAAAGGTTCTGTTGCCACCCAGAATCCTGCACCCGGCATTGAAGTGAAGAAAAACCGTACCATCTATCTTACCACGGTTGCCATCTTACCGGAAATGATTGCCATGCCCGATTTAACAGATTTATCGCTCCGACAGGCACTTGCCATGCTTGAAACGCATGGCTTACTGGCCGGAAGGCTCGAGTATGTTCCGAATATTGCGCGTAATGCCGTATTGCAGCAAAAATTCAATCAGGGAACCATTGAGCCCGGCACAATGATCGAAAAAGGCACCAGGATTGACCTTGTTCTTGGTGATGGCGCCGCAGATACGCGTGTATACGTGCCCCTGCTCATAGGTAAAACCCGGGATGAAGCCATCCTGCTCTTAAACAGCTCCTCGTTGAATGTGGGTCAGGAATTTTATCTTGATGAGGAAACAAATGACGTAAGAGTATACAGGCAAAGCCCCAGTGTTACCGACAGACGCGAGCGTCTTGAAATGGGAAGCACTGTTGATATATATTACCGCTCCGACAGTATTTTTGATTTTGATGAATATCTTGCGGAAACACTGTCGATCAACACTCCTGACCTGCGAATGAAATCGCCCGAAGAAGTATTCCGCATTCTAAGGGATGCATTTCTTGTGGTTGGAAATGAAGTTTTTGAGAACAATGTACCTGTTTCTCAGGCAAGAGCCTACAGGCAGGACCCCGACCCACAGGAGCAGCCAATTATCATGAGAGGCGAAAGTATAAATATATGGTACCGGCGGGCAGACGATTTCCCTGATTAATAACTGAAAACACCAAAAATAAAATTTGTTCGTTCCGATGTTCTTAAACAATATAATCAGGGTTAAATTGTTTTGTTAAGAAATAAGAATGCATTTACCGGTTCAAATTTTACCAATGACAAAGAAATATATCAGCATAGTTTTCCTGTTTCTGGCATTTTCAATCACTCTTCATGCTCAGGAATTATTGTTGCCCCTTGAAGTAAATCCTGCCAAAACCGGACAAATAGCAAAAACTGAAACTACCGAAAAAGAAAATGTTGCTCCAGTTCATCTGCCCTTTGTTGAAGACTTTTCTTATCCGGGGCCTTATCCTGACCCCGCATTATGGGTCGATAGCTTTGCATACATAAACCCGGGATTTGCATTACACCCCAAAACCATAGGCTCAGCAACCTTTGATGCATTGAATCAGTACGGCGAGATATATGAACATGCATCATCAAATCTTTTTCAGTTTTCGGCTGACAAACTTACTTCACAGCCCATAAGGCTTGACTCTGTTTTTGAACCTGTACCCATGGCTCTCAATCCGGCCGACAGTATTATTCTCAGCTTTTATTTTCAGCCCCAGGGAAGGGGTTCTGCTCCTCGCGACAGGGACTCCCTCGTGGTGGAATTTCTTCATACCCCGGGATATTACATTGAAGATCCCGAAAATCCTGATGAAGAGATCTGGGTTGACGACTTCTGGGAGAGTGTCTGGCGATCAGATGGTTCAACACTGAACGCATTCCTGGCAGAAAACGACAGCACTTATTTTAAAAGGGTGGCCATACATATAGAAAATGAAGTGTATTTCCGTAATAATTTCCAGTTTCGTTTCAGAAACTATGCCAGCTTCCCCATCGGAAAAACCCCTGATAACTTTGCCGGAAACACAAGTATCTGGAATGTGGATTATATTACACTGGATTATGGAAGAAGTGCCGGTGATATGTTCTATTATGATATTGCTTTTGCAGCTCCGGCTCAATCCATGCTGAGAAAATACCAGTCGATGCCATGGTCACATTATATTGTTAATCCTGAGACTCATTTGCGTAGCAGATTTAATCTTTTCATTACCAATCTGGATAATACCACCTATAACTATTCTTACAGGTATTTCATTGAAGATGAAGATGGCACCCAAAAGAACTACTCCGGTGGTACATGGAACATTGCTCCTTTTCATCTGCAGGGTTATCAAACCTATCAACAGCATGCAAACCCTTTGCTCATTCCCAACCCATTGCCAACCAATCCTGCTTCTGCACGGCAGTTTACTATCAGGCACATTATCAGGGAAGGAAGCCAGGGCGATGATCTGCCAAGAAATGACACCATAAGTTTCCACCAGATCTTTGACAATTATTTTGCCTATGATGACGGAATACCTGAAAGTGGTTACGGACTTATAGGAAATAATGCAAGAGGCGCCATAAGATTTGTACTGAGTCATACAGATACGCTTGAGGCCGTTCAGTTTTATTTTAACCCAACCGTTAACAATCAAAACCAGAAACCCTTCTATCTTAAAATCTGGAAAAACCTTGATCCGCTTGAAATCCTTTACGAGTCAGAAGTGCTGAACACTGAATTTGCTTCGGGTATCAACAGATTTGTAACTTATGAGTTAAATCCTCCAATCCTGGTTTCCGACACCATTTATGTGGGCTGGAAACAGATAAGCAGTGATTTTCTGAACATCGGATTTGACAGAAATAACAACGCAGCAGATGAAATCTTTTATAACACTTTCGGAGAATGGATTCCCACCATGTATGAAGGTGCATTGATGATCAGGCCGATTTTCGGGCAAGCCCTCATAACCCATACTCCGGAATTTGATAAACCGCAGGAAATCAGCATCTACCCCAATCCCGTCAGGGGGCAAAAAATTATGATTGACTATCCGCTAAACCACGAAATGAACCCCGAAATAAGAATTTTTGATACCACCGGAAGGCTGGTATATTCAGGGCGCTTTGAGAGGGAAACGGATGTTTCCTCGCTGGGAAACGGCTTGTATCTTCTGCAAATAGTAAATCACGGGCAATCCAAAACAATTACATCCAGATTTATCATTGCCCGATAATCCATTTAAAATGACTGATTCCGAGAAGTTCTATCCCGGTGACGACCTGAAAAACGAAGAAGAGGAGCAGGAACTCTACGAACACTTTCGGTTTGTGGCTGACAAGGGTCAGGGGTTATTGCGTATTGACAAGTTTTTGATGGCGCGCATGGATTCAACCAGCCGCAATAAAATTCAAAATGCCGCCAAAGCAGGAAATATTCTGGTAAACGGAAATGCTGTTAAACCCAACTACAAGGTAAAGCCCAGGGATGAGATCAGTATTGTACTTGCATTTCCCCCGCGGGAGATTGAACTGATTCCACAAGATATTCCTGTCAATATCATATACGAAGATACTGACATTCTTCTGGTTAATAAGGAAGCCGGAATGGTTGTTCATCCCGGTTACGGAAACTACACCGGAACGCTTGTTAATGCGTTGATATATCATTTTAAAGATTTACCCAGACAAAACGATGAAGCCATAAAACCCGGGCTGGTGCATCGAATTGATAAAAACACCTCAGGCATTTTGATTATTGCCAAAACAGAGCTTGCCCAGACAAGGCTGGCAAAAATGTTTTTTGATCGTAAAATTGACCGGTTGTACCACGCGTTGGTATGGGGCGATTTAAAAGAAGAGCAGGGCACAATTACCGGGCACATAGGCCGGAGTCTGAAAAACAGACAGGTAATGGAAGTATTCCCATCTGGAGAGTATGGCAAATCTGCAATTACTCACTTTAAGGTACTCGAGAGATTCGGATATGTAACTCTTGTGGAATGTAAGCTGGAAACCGGGCGAACACACCAGATCAGGGCGCATTTCAGATATATTGGTCATCCCCTTTTCAATGACGAGACTTATGGTGGTGATCGCATTCTCAAAGGAACCACTTTTACCAAATACAAACAATTCGTTCAAAACTGCTTTAAGGTTTGCCCACGCCATGCATTGCATGCCAAAACCCTGGCATTTTCCCATCCCACCACAAAAAAACCTATGTTTTTTGATTCAGAGCTTCCGGATGATATGCAGGAGTTGATTGAAAAATGGCGCCACTATGCAAAGCATAAAGTTTATGAAGAAGAAGGCTCCCCGGATAATGACTTATCAGAAGAGCCTTTGGATTAATTTCTGATTTATGAAACCTCAGAGTTTCAATCGGGCACCCAGCAGGAAGTGCCTTCCGGCCTGAGGAAAATATCCGTCTTCTATGGCAATCAATCCACTGTTGCCAACTACTCCTTTATAAATCCAGGCGTTGGTAATATAATTCACATCCAAAAGGTTATTGATCAGAAATATAAATTCAAGTTCCCTGAAAAGAGAGTTCTCCATTTTATAGGCCAGCTTCAGATCGTTTACAAAATAAGCATCCAGCATGCGATCCTTACTCATAGTATTATCAATGTATTGACGGCCAACGTATTTTGACATCAGGCCAACTGACGCACCTCTGAAAGGATAAAAATTAATACGGCTTGCCCCCACCAGAGAAGGCGAAAAAGCAATATCGGTATTTTCATAAGTTTCTATGTGGGTACCCGTCCAGTTCCAGTTGTCATCATACTGATCAGAATATTCTGCAAATACAGGGATCTTATTGCGGCTAACCGTGAAGTTACCTGTCCAGTCTGCCATCCTGTTAAAACGATAAGCAGCCTCCAGTTCCAGTCCCATGCGATAACTATCATCAATATTGGTTCTGCTGAAACCCCCTACATCATTGATTTCACCGGTAAGAATCAACTGGTCTTTATAATCCATCAGATAGTAGTTAACGGCCATTCTCAGGTTTCCTGAACTGTAGCGGTACCCCAGTTCCAGGTTTCGCAGGGTTTCATGCCGGGGTCTTGACTCGGGCGAAGACTCTGTAAAGTCGCGGCGCACGGGCTCACGGTTACTTATCCCGGCAAAAGTGTAAACATTATGCTGCGAATTGATTTCGTAAACAAAACCTGCTTTAGGATTAAAAAAATCATATCGTGCAGTTTGCTCCAGGGGTATGATCTCATTTTCCACCATACCCAAACCTACAAAGTCATATACTATATTACGGTATTGCATGTCACCGAAAGCATATAAACCCGGGGCAAGTTCGTAATTTAGTTTTACGAATGAATTAAAATCACTTTTCTCAGCATTGTTTTCGTAATACCTGTGATCCTTTTCGAAACCCTGTGCCAGACGAGCCCATATGATCTTTCCGTAATGATCACCGTCATAAACATTGTAGCCTCCGCCAAAAGTGGAATTTAGTCTACCGGCACCTTTATAATTTGCTGACCAGGTTAGTCCGTAAAAATGATTGTCGAGCCAGCGCTGTCTGATAAGATCGGTGCGCGAAAACTCTGTATCATCAATAACCACATTGGGGAGCCCGTACCTGGAGAACCGGTCATTTTCGCGAAACTGCTCGTAATAACCCCTGCCATAAGTATAATGAAATGAAGTATTTGCTACCCAATCAGAATTTACCCTTTGAGTAATGTGCAGCTGGTAATGGTCCTGCTGGTAGTTATCGGTTTCATTATCGTAAAACTGCATCATACCATCCTGGTCAAAATACATACCTGAAGGGTTGAAGGTTCTGTTGGATTCGAGCATATTTGAAGGAACACCATTCCATGCCTGGTAGGTAGTTTCCTTTCCGCTGAAGGTAATGGCCTGGATTACGGTATTTTTTCCGTAATAACCTCCTGAAAGATAGTAAGAACTAAGATCAGAAAAGGCCCTGTCGATATAACCATCAGATGTAATTCTCGACAATCTTCCGTCAAAAGCCCAGTTGTTGGCAAGTAATCCGGTACCGAAATTTGCTGTGTTACGAAGGGTATTAAAAGACCCACCACTGGAAAAGATCTCGGCATAAGGATCTCTGTTCAGCCCGGTGGTATTAAGACTTATGGTGGCCCCAAATGAAGCTGCGCCCTGGGTACTGGTACCCACTCCTCTTTGTATTTGTATATTTTCTG
>JAHYJP010000167.1 GCA_019429055.1 Bacteroidales bacterium | reverse complement strand
AGTACTGGAAGCCGATGGTACACACCTGGGAATTCTTTATATGGATATGCACCCCAGGGCAAGCAAGCGTGGTGGTGCCTGGATGAGAAGCTACCGCAAGCAGCATGTAGATGAAACCGGTAAATTTGTACACCCGGTTATCACCATTGTTTGCAATTTTACTGCACCAACTGCAGGACAACCTGCCTTGCTCACCTTTGATGAAATGACCACATTCTTCCATGAGTTCGGTCATGCACTGCATGGCCTTATGGCAAACACACATCATTACGGTCTGTCAGGTACATCCGTTCCACGTGACTTTGTCGAGCTACCTTCACAAGTAATGGAAAACTGGGCCAAACATCCTGATGTAATGAAAATGTTCGCCAAACACTACGAAACAGGCGAAACCATTCCCGATGAGCTCATCGAAAGAATCATGGCAAGCTCCAACTTCAACCAGGGATTTGCTACTGTTGAATTCATTGCTTCCGGACATCTTGATATGGAGTATCACACACTTTCTTCCTATGAGCCCTTTACGGTAGAGCAATTTGAAGATAAGGTACAGGAGAAATTTAATATGATGGATGAGATTTACTTCCGTCATGGCAGCACCCATTTCCAGCATATTTTCTCCGGTGGATACTCTGCCGGTTATTACAGCTACATATGGTCAGGTGTATTGGATGCAGATGCCTTTGAAGCTTTCGTTGAAACAGGCGATCTCTTCCACCAGGAAACCGCTCAGCGTTTCCGCACCGAAATTCTCGAAAAAGGAGGAACACGCAATGCCATGGAAATGTATGTGAACTTCCGCGGCCAGGAACCTGGTATTGAGCCATTACTGAAGCAAAGAGGACTTATAAGATAACACCCTTCTATAATTTAAAAAAAGAGGCTTACTCAAAAGTCAGTTTTGATCTGGACACTGAGCAATTCGATAAACTCATTGTAACACTTGTCGAAGTGAGTATCTAACTGATAATCAGATGTCGTTTCGACAGGCTCAACGACCAACTGGCAGTTTTGAGACAGCCTCTTTTTATTTTCTACTTTTTCGCAATCAACCCTGCAACCACCTGTCCCGAAATAATTGAAGGTGGCATCCCAGGCCCGGGAGATGTTAGCTGGCCGGAATAATAAAGATTGGAAATCTTTTTGTGATGTATTCTGGGTTTCAGGATGGCCGTTTGCTTCAGGGTATTGGCAAGGCCATATGCATTTCCCTTGAAGGCATTGTAATCGCTTACAAAATCAGTTAAACAGAATGACCTTTTATAAACGATATGTTGGCGAATATCAACTCCAAGAATATGTTGCATACGATCGCAAATCACGTTAAAATACTTTTCGCGGAGTTCTTCGCTGTCCTCTATTCCCGGAGCAAGAGGCATAAGCATAAAAACATTTTCTTTTCCTTCCGGGGCAACTGAAGAATCCGTTTTGGACGGGCAGGAAATGTAAAAAAGCGGATCGGTTGGCCAGGCAGGTTCGGTGTATATCTCCTTGGCATGTAAATCAAAATCGCGGTCAAAGAAAAGATTGTGATGCTCAAGTCCATCGATTTTCTTATTCAGACCCAGATAAAACAGCAGCGAACTGGGAGCCATGGTTCTTTTGTCCCAGTATTTCTCAGAATAGGACCTGAATTCTTTGGGTAACAAGTGTTGTTCAACATGGTGGTAATCGGCACCCGCCACAATATAATCAAACTCGTAGCTGCCTTTTGATGTGGTGAAACCGGTAGCTTTCTTACCCTTAACTTCGATGCTTTTAACAGGCTCATTCACATGAAACTCAACGCCCAGTTCTTTGGCGAGGCTTACAAATCCTTCAATGATCTTGTGCATACCACCCATGGGATACCAGGTGCCACCAACCAGGTCGGCATGATTCATAAGGCTGTAAAGAGCTGGTGTATTCTCGGGGGTTGCACCCAGGAATAAAACCGGGAATTTTAATATCTCTCTGAGTTTTTCATTTTTAAAAAGCTTTTCAATCTGAGATGCAATGGAGGTAAACATCTGAAGTTTAAACAGGCTCTTTGCCACCCGTATATCGGCAAACTCCATTGCAGAAAGGCCCGGTTTCCATACAAATTCTTCCATTCCCACCTTGTACTTGTATTCAGCTTCGGCAAGAAATTTCCTGAGATTTTCACTGCTGCCCGGTTCAATCGCCTCAAAAAGCTGTTCAAGCTCATTGTAGTTTGCAGGCATGGAAACGATATCATCCTTCCCGAAAACAACATTATAGGATGGATCAAGCCTGACCAGATCGTAATAATCGGATGCCGATTTCCCGAATGTATTGAAAAAATTTTCAAATACTTCGGGCATCCAGTACCATGAGGGACCCATGTCGAACATGAAACCCTGTTCTTCAAATTTCCGGGCCCTGCCACCCAAACCTTCATTTTTTTCAAAAACTTTTACCTTAAATCCCTCTTTGGCCAGGCTGCAGGCCGCAGCCAGTCCGGCAAACCCGGAGCCAATAATACCTGCTGTTTTCAATGCAATACAATTAAATGATAATCAAATGCTTTTTGAAAATTAGAAACATTTGGTTTTGTGAAATGTTTGGACGTTAATCAGAAAAATAAAGTTAATCCTTTATTATGGCCTTTGTGATCCGTCCTGGAGGGGCTATGTTTACCCGGATTTATTACTTTTGAAATCTCAGCATCAAGCATCTTTTTGTATTGACTCAGCATAAAACTCCTAAAGATTTCAATATCATTTGATTCCCTGGTATCAACAAGGGCCTTAATATATTCCGCCTTGTCTTCTTTAAATACATTGCAAAGGGGTAGAGAATGATAAAATTGAATATAATTCATTACAAGACGGGATACCCTGCCGTTGCCATCTTCAAAAGGGTGAATTGAAACGAGATTGAAATGGGCATCAAAAGATAGAATCAAAGCTTCTTCCTTTGTTAACCTTTGAGAAGTGGCTGCATTTAATTCACTGCAAAATTGTTCTACCAGTTCAGGTACTTCGGAGAAATCAACGAACCGGGTTTCCCCGGCATAAACATTAAGCAATCGAAAATCGCCCTTGCTGGTATCAAAGGAACCCATTGTCGTGTTATGAATACTTCCGGTGTTTTTCATTACCCTTGCGGCAATTTGTTTCAGAAAATCCGGGGCAAAAGGTACTTTTTCTCTGGCTGAATCTAAAACAAAGAGTAAAGCATTGTAATGGTCTTTCTGCATCTGATGATGCAATAGCGGTTTTCCTTTGGCGGTAATACCTTCATCCAGCAATAGCTGTGTTTCTATCTCGGTAAGAGAGGCACCTTCAATGCTGGTTGAATGATGTACGATTGAATACAGGTTGTACTTTTCCCAGTTAATAGCCTGTTGGATATCCAGTTTATTGTATTTTTCCAGAAGCTGAATTATATTCTCCGGATTTTCTTGCATTACTTCACACCTCCTTTTTTTAAAGTCCTGTAAAATACAACCGGGTGTTTCTAATAACCAAAGTTTGGTTTTAAAACAGTTTGTTATAAGTAACAAATATACAACAAGAAAGCCAATAAAAAGGTGTGGCAAGTAATTGGAAAATCAGCATAAAGGGAATCAATGTAATGATATTATTCTAATGCACATCAAGCCCATGCCGCATATAGATAAGATGCTCCAGGGTTTTGAGTATCTCTTCCATATATTCATTAACAGCCTTTACACTTCCGGGCAGCGTATAAACCAGACTTTCGCTCATGAGTCCTGCCACTCCCCTGCTAAGCAAAGCGTTAGGTTTGTTGGCACCGTATTTTACACGTATCATTTCCATAATACCGGGGATTTCCTTATCCAGCATAGGCTTTATCGTTTCCACGGTAATATCGCGCGGACCAATACCCGTTCCACCGGTGGTAATGATCACATCCATCTCTTCGTAGGTGGCTTTCTCCATCACTACTGAGAGACTGGCGGCATCGTCGGGAATGATAATGGTTTCCACCTCAATATTGCGGGGTCTTTTATCAAAATGTTCATTAAGAAGCTGCACAACCCGCGGGCCGCTGCGATCCTCGTATTGCCCTTTGCTGGCGCGGTCGCTGAGGGTAACAACCTGAAAACGCAAGACGCGCGGTACATATTCCAGAACATCGCCCGGCTTGATGGAGCCCTGCCTGATCACCCGGGCAAAAATACCTTCTTTGGGCATCACACAGTTGCCCACTTCTTTAAAAATGGCACAACTGCTGCCGTGGCATTCCTTGCCGATCTGGGTGATTTCAATTTCCACATTTTCTCCTACAAAGCGATCAAGTGGAGATGTTTTGAACAGTTCAATGCCTTCGGTGGTAATATTCTCTGCAAATTCGCCGAATGCCAGCTGGCGACCGGCCTGTAACGAGAAACGATCAAAACTTTCTTTTCCCAGAAGGCTTACCTGGCGATGCCACGGACCGCTGTGGGCATCATCCATTACTCCGTTGTGATTGAGTGTGATCTCCTCTACGGGTTTTTTTATGGTTCCTTTTTCTTCGGAAATATTTACTGAGAGAACTTTTATTTGTTGAGCCATAGTTTATACTTATAGAACGCTGATTACGCGGATTGTTATGATTTTATAGGATTTAATTTTTAAAACAAAGTAAAACATAGATAATCATTTATTCTGTTTTTTATAGAACGCTGATTGCGCTGAGGGTTATGATTTTGTATGATTTTTATTTTTAAGATTTATTTTTTTCTGTATTTATCTGAGAAAACTTTTCGTTTAAATTGAGGAGTTTTTCCGAAATTGAGTAATAGACCTACCTCTATTTCTGTAGCTTTAAGATAATTAATAAGCTGTAGTTCATGCTCCTCACATAAAGATTCTGCTGCTTTAAGTTCAACTATTACCTTGTTCTCAATAACTAAATCTGCGAAATAATAGCCTACCCTGTTTTCATAATAAAAAACATCAACTTGTTTTTGTTTCTCAACAAACAATTCCATAGCTGTCAATTCCAAAACCATAGCATTTTCGTAAACTTTTTCCAAAAATCCATAACCCAGCTTATTATATACCTTTAAAAAAGCTTTTATGATTTTTTCTGTTAAATCAGAATGTTTATAATTATGAACATCTAATAAATCCATAGAGATTTTGGGGTTTTCATGGAACGCTGATACTTCGACAAGCTCAGCACAAGTGACGCGGATTGTTATGATTAAATAAGATTTTTTTTGCAAAACTAACCATGTAAGTTTATTGATTCTGAATTTTCTCATGAAAATTTTCGATTAACTCATTTTCGATTCACTCATTAATATTAAACCTAAAATATCTAAAATTAATCAGCGTGAATCATATCCATCAGCGTCATCTGCGTTCCATCAATCATTCTTTGATTTTCTCCACCAATTTCACCCCTTCGATTACCATTTCTTTATCCACTGCCTTGCACATATCGTAAACCGTGAGCAGGGCAACGCTAACGCCGGTAAGTGCTTCCATTTCAATACCTGTCTGGCCAATGCACCTTAGAGTTGCGGTAACTTCAACCCCACTATCCAGGAGCACCGCTTTTACATCGGCTTTGGTGATCTGCAAAGGATGGCAAAGCGGGATCAGATCAGATGTTTTTTTGGCTGCCTGTATACCCGCAATTTCTGCAACGGTAAGCACATCACCCTTTTTCACCTGGTTTTCCCGAATAAGTTTCACCGTTTCGGACTGCAGGCGGATAAATCCCCGGGCTACCGCAGTGCGGGTTTGCATGGGCTTGGCGCCCACATCCACCATATTGGCCTTACCCTTGTCATCTATATGTGAGAATTTTCTCATTGATTATTCTTTTACTCATTTAAACCAAAAATCACTCAGCTTTTCAACCATTTTACATCCCCCTTGCCCCCTTAAAAGGGGGAATAGGCCGGTATAAGCTTAACTTACACGTTACCCGTCACCGCCTATCCTCCAATATTATGAAAGCAATTGTTCAGATTTACCGTTCCTTTTTCCGGTTTGGCAAACAAAGCCGCTTCTATGGCTTTTTGAATACCCATCTCACGAATATCATATTCCAGGTCGGAAAACAGGCAAGGTTTCATTTTGCCGGTTGGGGTAAGACGCAACCTGTTGCAGTGGCTGCAATCGCCGCCGGTGCCCCCGTCTACAATTCCAAAATGTCCGGTTGACAGATCCATCTGGCTGATGAAGCGGGCCAGCAGGCCGTTTTCTCTGCAATATTGTTTTACTGCCAAAGCATCTGGTTCATCGGATGATTGCTTAACAACACAGTTTACCTTAATGGGACTTAATCCGGCAAGTCTTGCTGCTTCAATACCTGCAAAAACCTTTCGGATATCGCCACCACGCGTGATCTGGTAAAACTTTTCGGGGTTCATTGTATCAAGACTAACATTTACCCTGTGCAGGCCTGCATCAGCAAGTGGCTTCGCAAAATTCTCCAGAAGGATGCCATTGGTGGTAATGGCTATATCCTTCACACCATTTACATCAGCAATCATTCTTACCAGTTCAACGATATCTTTTCTTACAAGAGGTTCGCCACCCGTGAGCCGGATCTTATCAATACCAAGTGGTACGGCCACCGCCACCACCTGCTGAATTTCTTCGTATGTAAGAATATCGGAGTGCTTCACCATGCATACTCCTTCTTCGGGCATGCAATAACGACATCGCAAATTGCACCGGTCGGTAACAGAGATGCGGAGGTAGTTTATTTTACGGTTATAAAGGTCTAACATGAACTAATTCTCCTTTGGCAATTTCAAATTTACCCACAGCCACAGGCATTAGGGCATTCGCCAGACAAACTGCATGAATATGTGCCGAGCCATGATAACTTACCGGAACAACTTCAGCGTTTTCATTGATTTTTACAGGCACCCACTCCAGCCGGTCTGCCTTTTTACGCTTAAAGTTTACACCCATAGGCATTTTCATTTCTACAGGTTTGTAATCATTCCCCATAAGTTTATACAACAGGGGTTTTACAAAAACTTCAAAGTTAATAAAAGAAGACACAGGATTTCCGGGCAAACCAAAAATCCAGGATTTATCAGTAACTCCGAAAACGGTTGGCCTGCCGGGTTTAACGGCAACTTTCTGAAAGCGGATGTCCACCTTGTTTTTTCGCATAATTTCAGGCACAAAATCAAAGTCACCCATACTCACTCCGCCTGTGAGTAAAACCACATCATTTTCGGCCAGGGCTTTAGATATGGCCATATCAGTATCTTCCCGGGTATCCGGCACAATCCCCATGTAATTTGGAATGCTTCCTGCTTGTTTTACCTGTGCCATCAACTGCCATGCATTGGAATTACGGATCTTGCCCGGACCGGGCTTTTCGTTGGGTTCAACCAGTTCATCACCTGTAGAAAGTATTGCAACCCGGGGTTGTCGGGCTACCAGAGGTTCAGTGCATCCAACAGCAGAAAATATTGCGATGTGTGATGGTTTAATGGGTTGCCCTTTTTGCCACATTACATCACCCACTTTAACATCTTCTGCCATGCGGGCTATATTGGGAGCCGTTTTTTCTGCAGTAAATCTGATTCTTTCTGTTCCCGTTTCTTCAGTTTGCTCTACCATGATAACCGTATCAGCACCTTCAGGGATCATTGCCCCGGTCATGATTCGGGCACACTGCCCGGGTCCAACGGATTTTTCAGGAATCTGTCCGGCTGCAATGGTTTCTATTACCTCAAGTTCTGCTGACAGATCTTCTCTGCGGCAGGCAAAACCATCCATGGCAGCCTTGTCAAAGGGAGGCATATCCACATCTGAATATACATCCTCGGCCAGCACCCGATCCAGTGAATCGGTAAAATCAACCCGCTCATCGCCAAGATAAAGGGCAGAATCAAGAATAATATCAAGGGCTTTTTCGTAGGAAATCATTTTTTGGGTTATTGGGTTATTAAGTTTTCACTGCGGAGACGCTAAGGCGCGGAGTTCGCAGAGCTGTAATTTAATGATTTTAAAAAATATTCGTATTTCGTATTTCGTATTTAGCTTCGCTGAGCTCGCCTGCGGCTCGGTTCGTGCTTTTACATCCCTCCTGCCCCCCTTAAAAGGGGGAGTAGTGCGGCATAAGCTTCTGATTTCGGTCTCCCGTCTTCGGTCTTCGGTCTTCGGTCTCCGTCCCTAAATCTCAAACACCTCATATTCCTGGTCCAGCAGATTGATCATCAGGAAGCGGTTTCTAAGCAATTGTCCTTTGCCGGTAAGGATTTTTACAACTTCAGAAACTTCAATGGAAGCAACCAGTGCAGGTGTGAATGACGGATTTCCCAGTTCCTGCTCAATGCCTTTGTTGCTACCCTGGTAAATACTACCGATAATATTATCGCCGGGAAATATAGTGGTAACCTGG
>JAHYJP010000166.1 GCA_019429055.1 Bacteroidales bacterium | reverse complement strand
ACGCCCATGGTAGCTACCGCGCTTCATTCATTGTGGTGAGAGCCGGCGTAAACTTCAATCGGCGGGAGTAATCTTAGGTTGTTAGGTTGTTAGGTTGTTAGGTTGATGTGTTAATGGGTTGAAGAGTTAAAGAGTTAAAGAGTTGAAAGGTTGAGGGCTTCGTCCGAAGGTCCTGGAACACAATAGAGACGCGCCTGCCGGCGCGTCTCTGATTTTATATGGCGTCAGCTCACTACAGCCGGGTTGTTGAAGTTTCCAATCGGCCCGAAGGGCCTGTCTGTCATTAGCCGCTCGTATTATTGCTAAAAGAATTTGTCGAAATATTTGGTAAACTTGATGCATTGCATTAAGTTTGTTGTTGCAAAAGGGGTTTAAATATGTCCCTTAACGCAAATAGGAACTAAATGCAGGAACGATATAAATATCTGGACACCTACATTGACGATCAGAGATCGGACGGTCAATATAGCTTTACTGCTGATGATTTGCGTAAACGGTTCGACCTGACAGATGAAGCCTTAAAAAAATCCTTACAACGTTTGAAAAGAAAAAAGAAGGTCGCAATGGTGCGTAAGGGATTTTATGTGATTGTACCTCCTGAGTATCGCGTAAAAGGTATTATACCAACTAGTTTCTATGTGAATAATATGATGAAATTCCTGAACAGGGATTATTATGTAGGTTTGTTAAATGCCGCCGCTTTGCATGGCGCTGCTCATCAGCAGCCTCAAAACTATTCGATCATCACCCAGGGAACTCCTTTAAGAAAAATTCAAACTGACCTGGTAAATATTCATTTTTTTACGAAAAAATCGTGGGGCCAAAACGAGATTGAAAAGAAAAAAGTAAACACCGGATTCATCAATGTTTCATCACCCGAATTGACTGCATTGGACTTAATAAACTATCATGATACCGTAGGGGGTTTTGACCGGATTGCAACAGTTTTAGAAGAATTAAGTGAGAAAATTCTTGCTGAAAAAATGATTGAGTCAGCAAAACATTACGAAAAGGTGGTTGTCATACAGAGATTGGGTTATTTGTTAGATCATATTTTAGAAAAAGAGGAATTGAGCAACAGGTTGTATTATTATTTAAATACCCTTGAATTCTATCCTTGTCTGCTCAGTCCGCAAAAAACAAAACCTGATCGGATGGCTACAGGAAACCGTTGGAAAATTGTACCAAATATTGAAATAGAAACCGACATTTGATACCACAATCTTACATCACCGCCTGGCGAAAGCACGCACCCTGGCAAGAAGATTACCAGGTGGAACAGGATTTGATTATTCACCGTTCATTAATTGCGTTGTTCAGTGATGAGTTTATCCGGGAACGATTGGCATTCAGAGGCGGAACAGCTTTACACAAACTATTCCTGAAACCGGCTGTAAGGTATTCAGAAGACATTGATCTGGTTCAAGTTAATGCAGAGCCATTTGGTGGGATCATTGACAAGATAAGGCATGTCCTTTCTTTTTTGGGGTCTCCCCGAATAATCCAGAAACAACACAATAATACCATCATTTACCGCTTACAATCAGAGGACAATATCCCCATAAGATTAAAAGTCGAAGTAAATACACGGGAACATTTTTCGGTTTTCGGGATACAAAATTTGACGGTTAAGTTAGAATCAGACTGGGATCAAAGTGAAGCCGCAGTTTCTGTTTTTACCCTGGACGAATTGCTGGCAACAAAACTGAGAGCACTGTACCAACGCAAAAAAGGACGTGATTTGTTTGACTTATGGTATGCGCTAAATAATGCTGAAGTAAACACTGAAAGGGTGGTTGATGCATTCAGGTATTATATGAAAGCCGATGGCAATTTGATAAATCAAAAATTATTGATTGAGAATACCGAAAAGAAAATCAATGACAAAAATTTCATAGGTGACACCAACGGGTTATTAAGACCTGGCGTAGAGTATGATATAACAGAAGCATATAAACAGGTGAAAAAAGAAATCCTGGAAAAAATATAATATGATTAACCCCGCATTGTATTCGGGGTATTTAGTGATCAGCTCACCTGCAACCACGAAGTGGTTGAATGGCTTTGGCGCTAACGTAAACAGATTGCTATTTATTTTTGTTTTCCCATTTGCGAATACGCTCTTCACATTCTTTAGGCGGCAATTTAAGTTTAGAGTTCACCCTGTCTAACTCCAGAAGTTTCTGAATACCTGTTAAAGTTGAAATGCAACCTTGCTCAATCAAAGCGTCAAATACCCAAAGATGCCCATGTACTTCTATATGCTTTTGCTTTGCAAATTTGCGCAAAGTATTGTCGGATGTCAATAATGAAGCCTTGAGTTTTTTTGCAAACACCAATGCGGAGCAATCCTTATCAGAAAGTTGTGGTTTCTCTTCCAGTGTTTTAATGATTTCAAACATATCATCTGCGCTTAACTCATCAATTATAAGCCTCCCTGCTTGAATGTAGTGTTTCAGGACTTCTACCTGTTCATCATAAAGCTCATTCTCAACGATTAGATTCGTTGAGTGAAATTCCCAGTTCAGGCTGAAAAATGCCTCAACCAATTGAAGTTTTATAATTCGATTAATATGTTTGCATCATTGACTACTACAATCATATGGTCATGAATTGGTCGCGAAAACTGGCAAGCTTAATATTCGCCAAACTGGCAGCTTTGCTCATTGAAATAATTTCTTCGGCAGTAGCCCTGTATAAAAGCTGGTTGAACCTGGTGGAAATCTCACTGCCTTTGTATTCACCCAATCCTTTTTCCTTTTTATGTTCTTCATGTTTGTTAACCCAAATCCTGAAGCGGACAAACTGATCATCTGATATGATTGCCAAATCCTTTGCCCGGGCCATAATGGCCTGAATGGAAATTCCATAGGATTCCTTAATGTAGGCCAATTCGTTTAAACTGACATTGTGCCTTTTCATCCCCAACTCCTGATAAATTGCATCCCTGGGTAAAAGCATGGCACCGGCAAACCTGCGACAGAGTTTCTCTCTTTCTTTGAGTTCCAAAGTTGGCTGGAAATTTAAAAGCAAATGACCTAATTCATGCAGTGCAGTAAATCTTTTGCGTTCTACCGGAAATGATTTATTTATTACAATAACAGGTATGGATTTATTGGCAAATCCGGAAAGGCCATCAAACCCATCATCAGCATCAAGTTCAACCACCTTTACCTCTTTATCCTCAAGTAATTCGATTACATTAGGGATGGCATTGGTGCCCAAATCCCAGATATTTAATAAATCCCCGACTGCTTCCTCAACATCATCTCCGTTCCTGATAATCTTATTCTGAATAGGGTTGGAAAACTCCGATTGAAGGTTAAGGAAACTCTCAAGTTCCAGGTATCTTTCAATATTGTCAATGATGCTTTCCCTGATGATTTTAAGCTTCTTTTGGGGTAATCTGCTTCTCTTTCTGAATTCGAGTTGACTGATTTCAATGTTCTGTGGCCGAAGGAAATAGTCAGTTTTTACATTCAGTGCTTTAGCGAATGCCAGCAGAGTCTTGCCATCAGGCATCAATTGTCCGTCTTCATACTTCTTTATGGCAGTATGGCTCACAATACCTTCCTGTTTAGCCGATAATTCTCTTAGGGAAAGACCGGCCATGATCCTTGCAGATTTAATTCTGTTGCCGATTAGTATTTTCATAGTTCAGGTTTTTGGGTTTACAAATATACGGATAAATTATGAATTGTAAACCATTCAAAGCAAAACATTCATAGCAATTGGCCTTATCGGTCTTTTTTCAGCAAAAGTTGGAGCAAAAAAAAGAGCAAGAGTAAGAGCGTATTATGCTCAATACTCTTGCTCAATGCTGTTTTGTGGAGCTGGAGGGACTTGAACCCTCGTCCAAACAAGCAGCGAAAGTGCTTTCTACATGCTTAGCCTTCAGTTGGGATTTCGGCTTCGGACCGGGAAAAGGCCGCCCTATCTTCTGCCAGAGCTTCTTTATTTTTCGTGCAGGCACCGAAGCTTTACCTGCCTTATTCCGTATTTTGTCGATGCTTCACTCGGAACGCTAACGGACGTCGCTTTCCGGGAAACAGCAAGCAGCTAATAGCTACTATTAGGCTGCCATTGCGTAATTGTAGTTGTCGCCGTTTATAGGCTGTGTGAATTAGGATTTACGAGCCATATTCACAACGCTCGGCATGCTTACAATCCCACTCAACTTGCTGTCTAATCCAAATCAGCCCCGTGTGTGAGTTGCAGGTGCAAAGATACGAAAATTACTCGACGAAGTCAAAGGCACAAACAAATCAAAGGGATGGCATCCCTAACCATCTTCTGCACCACAAAAAACCGGGGTTACAGAATATTTTTACCCGGCAAGGCCGGCGGGTTTGTGAGGGATGCCATCCCGGCAGCCGCTTCCGAAATACGAACCGGGGCGAAGGCGAGCTCAGCGAAGCTAAATCAAAAATCATAAATTAAATCTCCGCGAACTTTGCGAATCTTTCGCGCCTTTGCGTGAAGCAATAATCTCAACATCAACATCTCAACCTCTCAACTCCTCAACCCCTAAACCAACCATAAATTATTGTAACTTTGCCTCCATAATTTCAAATCTTTTCATTGCAATGGAAAACGAATACAACGAACAAGACGAAAGGGATACCACACCCCTGGAAAAGATAAAACCCCTGCGCATAGGAATTACCCACGGAGATGTTAACAGTATAAGCTACGAGGTGATCCTGAAGAGTTTGCAGGACTCCCGCATTTTTGAATATTTTACCCCGGTGCTTTACGGTAGCTCCAAAGTAGCATCGTACCATCGCAAGGCCCTGAATATGGCTGAGATTGCCTTCAATGTGATCCGTAGTGCCGACCAGGCAGAGGATGAAAAGATCAACCTGGTAAATGTAATTACCCAGGAAGTGAAGGTGGAACTGGGTCAAAGTACCGATGTGGCAGGAAAAGCTGCCTGGATGGCACTGGAAGCTGCTACAGTTGATCTGGGTGCCGGACGGATTGATGCGCTGGTTACCGGTCCCATCAACAAGCAAAACATACAGAGTAAGGATTTTAACTTCCCCGGTCATACTGAGTACCTGGCCGGTAAATTTGAAACCCGCGATTATCTGATGCTGATGGTAAATGACACCATGCGTATCGGGGTGATTACCGGACATATCGCCCTGCGGGAAGTCCCGGGGCGGATCACTGAAGAACTGATCCTGCAGAAAATCCGCATCATGAATAATTCTCTGGTGCGCGATTTCGGCATCCGTAAGCCCAAAATTGCCGTGCTTGGTCTTAATCCGCATGCCGGCGATAAAGGGGTATTGGGAATTGAAGAAGAAACTGTCATTATACCTGCCATTCAAAAGGCATTTGAAATGGGGATGATGGCCTTTGGTCCCTATCCTGCCGATGGTTTCTTTGGTTCTTCCAGCTTCAGCGGATTTGATGGCGTTTTGGCCATGTACCATGATCAGGGATTGATTCCCTTTAAATCCATGGCCTTTCAGACGGGTGTAAATATAACTGCCGGTCTGCCTGTGGTGCGCACTTCGCCTGCCCACGGCACTGCGTACGAGCTGGCCGGTAAGAATATTGCTTCTGCCGATTCCTTCCGCGAAGCCATTTACCTGGCAATTGATGTGGTGAAAAATCGCCGTTTGTATGATGAAATCAACAGCAATCCTTTGAAAATATCTTCTCTGGAAGAGGATACTGATTCCGATAAGAATGAGCTGAAGTCGCTTACCGATAATAACGACGAATACATTTTATAGGCAGTAACCCGCTGCACTTTTATGGCTGTATCGTATACCATACAACAAATTGCCGGTTTAACAGGTGGTAACTTGTATGGGAATTCTGACCCAAAGAATGAAATCCGTTTTTTACTGACCGACAGCCGCCGGCTCGTTTTTCCGCAGTCTGCCGCTTTTTTTGCCCTTGAAACTTCAAAAAATAATGGCCATAATTATATAAGTGCGCTTTTAGAAAAGGGTGTATCATGTTTTGTGGTTTCCCGTTTGCCGGAAAATAAGGAATGGCTGGAGAAAGCTGCCTTTATTCTAACAAACAATACCCTTGAAGCCCTGCAGAAACTGGTTGCTTCACACCGGCAACAATTCAGTATCCCTGTTATAGGTATTACCGGAAGCAATGGTAAAACCATTGTAAAAGAATGGCTTTCGCAACTTCTGGCCGACAGGTTTTTTGTTGTGAAAAATCCGAAAAGTTACAATTCACAAACCGGAGTGCCCTTATCGGTATGGCAGATGGATCATTTTCATGAGATGGGCATCTTCGAAGCCGGTATTTCCCAGCCCGGCGAAATGGAAAAGCTTGAAAAAGTTATCCGTCCGGTGCATGGTATTTTTACCAATATCGGTCCGGCCCACGACGAAGGCTTCCCCGGAAGGGAAAACAAAATACTTGAAAAGCTTAAACTTTTTACTAACAGCCGGTTGCTGGTTTACCGCTGCGATAACACAATGATTGATGAAACCATCAGGCAGTGGGCTCAACATCGGAAGGATCTGAAATTGTTTCGCTGGGGAAGTAATCCTGAGGCCCATATGCAGTTGGTTGATGTGGAGTACAATGACAATAACACATGGGTTGAGCTGAGTGTATCAGGGAAAAGGCGTCAGTATACACTGCCCTTTACCGATGATGCATCCCTGGAAAATGTGCTGCATTGCATTGCATATATGCATTGTTGCGGATTTGCCGACGGAGCATTGTCAGAAAAACTGCTGCAGTTACAGCCCGTGGCCATGCGCCTGCAACTGCGCCAGGGCATCAACAACTGTACGCTCATCGACGATGCATACAACTCAGATGTGCTTTCGCTGGGGGTGGCGCTCGATTTTCTTAATACCCAGGTAAATCAAAGGGAAAAAACTCTTATTCTTTCCGATATTCTGCAGGCGGGTGTTTCTGCATCACGCCTGTATGCCGATGTAGCTGAGTTAGTCAGGGCAAAAAACATCAGTAATTTTATCGGTATCGGACCTGATGTTTCATCAAGATCTGCTGATTTTAAGGGTTTGAATGCCTCGTTCTTTGAAAGCACGGAAGATTTTCTCAGGGATCATGATCCTTCATTATTTCGTGATCAGGGGATTTTGCTGAAAGGAGCGCGGGATTTCGGGTTTGAACGCATCAGCAGCAAACTCCAGTTTAAGGATCATCAAACCGTTCTCGAAATTGATCTGGATGCTTTGGTGCATAACCTCAATGTTTACAAATCGATGTTGAAGCCGGGTGTTAAAATAGCTGCCATGGTCAAGGCCTTTTCCTATGGAAGCGGCAGCTATGAGATTGCGGGTGTGCTGCAGTATCACCAGGTCGATTATCTGGCTGTGGCTTTTGCCGATGAGGGTAAAGAGCTCAGGAATGCCGGAATCACCATGCCCATCATGGTTCTGAATCCTGAGCTTCACAATCTTGATATTTTGTTTCGTTACCGTCTTGAACCTGAAGTGTATTCCATTGATCTTCTGAAAAGACTGTTAAAGGAGGCGGAGCTAAATCTGTCTTCGCCCAGACAATCCGGTTTTCCTATACATATAAAGCTTGATACCGGTATGCATCGCATGGGTTTTATGGAAAATGAACTGGATGATCTGCTGGAAATTCTGCAGAAATACGCTTTGCTTAGGGTAGCTTCTGTATTTTCGCACCTTGCTGCATCCGATATGCCGCAATTCGATGATTTCAGCCGGGAGCAGCTCATAAAATTTGAACGGATGACCCAAAAGCTGGAAACCGGATTGGGTTATGGTTTCCTTAAACATATGGCCAATTCGGCAGCTATCAGTCGTTTTCCTGAAGCTCAGCTGGATATGGTGCGACTGGGCATCGGTATGTATGGTGTGGATGGAAACAAAGATGTTGAAGCGCAGTTGCAAACCGTAAATACTTTCAAGTCGGTTATTTCGCAAATAAAAACAGTGCCGGCCGGAGAAACCGTAGGTTACAACCGTGCAGGGCAGCTTAGCCGTGAAACCCGCATAGGTATTGTTCCTGTGGGCTATGCCGACGGACTCAGCCGCAGGTTGAGCAACGGCAAGGGTTATCTGCTGGTAAAAGGACAAAAGGCTCCCATTATCGGTAATATCTCCATGGATATGTGTACCATAGATGTTACTGAGGTTAAAGCTGAAGCCGGAGATGATGTAATTATTTTCGGGAAAGAGCTTCCGGTAACCTTACTGGCCGAAAAACTGGAAACCATACCCTACGAGATCTTTAGTGGAATTGCAGCCCGGGTGAAGCGGGTTTATTTTCAGGAATAGTTATTTCTATTGTGATATGACCTTCATTTAAATTCTTATTTTTGTTTATCCATAAATATTTACATTAGTTTT
>JAHYJP010000165.1 GCA_019429055.1 Bacteroidales bacterium | reverse complement strand
CTGGTAACACACAATATAAAACAGTTGGGGTTCAGTGGTTTGCGAAGGTTTGGTTCTCGCACCAACTTTTTCCTTGGTGGATAGGAACGTGCTTCGAAAACCCAACCGTTTCATATTGTCAACCGTTATAAGCCATTTTAATGACAACCATCGATACCAAAAGACATATCGAAATTAACGAAGGCTATCAAGGTATAAACTTGACAGAATTTGCTATTGGGGTTGACGAACTAATTAGCAACGACCAAATTGTTGACACCTTCATTCGCTCAAAAAAATTCTCATTTGACAGTTTGCGTGACTGTGTAAAAGCTGAACCAGACAAGGGTTATTTGAGACAAGCTTTTGACGTTGACAAAATAAAAATCACCGACTTCAAGAAAACGGACAAACAAGGAGTATCAAAATTCCTTATTGACTTTTTAAATGAACCGGACTGGAGTGACGATAAAAACGAATTTGCTAAACTGCTCGACAGATATTTTGAAATTCACAAAGAATTTGGGGACAACGAATTTTATATTTTATCAAAGGACTGGTTCAACAAAGAAGATGAAAAAGTAATTGAGCCCGAAAGTTGGGTTTATACCTATTACTTTTTGATTATTTCGGTAGACAGAAAATCAAACTTATTGACATTGACAGAATGGACATACGATTAACCAATTGATAGAAAAAACGGCTTATAACAGGCGTTTGGCAAAAAAGCGGGTTCAGTGCTTAAATGAAGCTTTGTGCTTCGTATCAAATTTAGTGCTGGCTGACAGTTTAGTGCTTCGAAATCCGCTTCTTCGCCAAGCGCCAAAACGTTGGCAGCCATTTGAACAAACCACATATGAAGAGCACGTTATTGTTTTTTATGATTATTACGGCCCTGACTATAAAAAGCCAGACTCTGAAATATTATGATGAGAATGGTTTTTTAAAAATCAACAATAATTATAGGATTAATCTTGAGCAACTTGAGCAACTTAAATCTATTGAAAATTATTTCTTTTCCGTAATTGCACCCACAATTGAATTCACGCAAGGTGCAATCGAAACAGGTTATAATGCACATGGAATAATTGAGATAAATAAGACCGATAATAATGTGAAAATCAATCTGAAAGAAATAGAAGGGCCTTTTCTTTTTACTCATGATGAATTTTTGAAAAAAATTCAACCTATGTTAGCCTTTTTGACTGCCGAAGCATTTAATGACGAAATAAAATATTACTTACCATATGAATTTATTTTTGGTGTTGACACTGACAGTAATGATAATGCATTTAGTATAATTTATCCCGGAAATCAGGCTGAAATGTTCATAAATGAAAACGGCACAAGGGCTTACATATTCAAAGACGAAAAACAACTATCAACTGAAGAAATCATTGAAATAGATAAATCCTTGTCCGAAAAATTTGAACAATACATAAAAACCAGAAAATCTGGAATGATTGGAATTGCTATTGTGGGCAAAGATGAAATACAAGACCATTTAAGAAAGACTTGGACATGGCTCGATAGAAGAAATAGGAGCTATCATATTCAAATTAATGAGAATGGATTAAAATTATTGAAAATCGTTTTTTCGAACACTACCCATGGATTACATGGCATTGATATAATTGAATTCAGCATTGATGAAGATTTAATATTACGGTATTATCAAACAGTGACACATTAAAAAACGGCTGCCAATATACAGGAATATGAGCGGCGCGCAGCGCCCAGCGATTATTCCCGGTTGAACTACATCCCTGGGTATACTCTATGTACTTAGCGATGATTTTAGGTGTTTTTGGGGAAGGGATGATGGGGTTGATGGAAGCAGCCTGATGGTTTTTTTGCTGAATTACCTGCTAAATATTGTTTATAGCACACCGCTTTATGGCGCCTGAATGACAAAAAACCGATTCCCTGGTCAAAACACTTCCATGCCCGCCGTGTGGCGGGAAATATAATGTTGAGAGTTAGAAGTTAGAGCAATTTTGACCGAAGCAGCTTGAGCATGTTTTCAGCCGGCGACCGTATGCTGGAAATAGGTAAATCCGTAAAGTAGAGATACTTTTGTGATTAAACAAGAAGAGCCGTATAAAGGGAGACTTTCACGTACGGTTCTGTGAGAACGCGAGGGTGAAATTCCCTCGCGTGACTCGATTAGTTTGCATTAAAACAATTCAACAAGAAATGAAATTAAATTTAAAAAAAACACGTATTTTATTATACTTAATCCTTTCAAGAAATTTTGGTGAAAGCTTTTGGGTTAATTTTAGGTTAGTAATAATAAATATTTACAATTAGTTTTAAAATTTTAAATTTAATACAATGAAAATAACAATATTCATAATTTTTGCGAGTTTTATTTTTCTAACTATAGAGAATCAGGCTCAAACAGTAACCGACTATGATGGTAATGTTTACAACACCGTGGCAATTGGAACGCAAGTATGGATGGCAGAGAACCTGAAAGTAACCCATTATCGTAATGGTGACTCCATACCTAATATTACGGTAGCATCACAATGGAGCAATCTCACATCCGGTGCATACGGAATTTACAATAATGATTCAAGTTATGCAACTACTTATGGACTGCTCTACAATTGGTTTGCAGTTACAGATACTTCCGGTATTTGTCCTACGGGTTGGCACATTCCTACCGATGCCGAATGGACTACACTTACTGATTTTCTGGGCGGAGTAAACGTTGCAGGAGGTAAAATGAAAGAAATAGGCACAACTCATTGGACAAGTCCTAATACCGGAGCAACCAATTCAAGTGGTTTTACAGGACTTCCGGGAGGTGTGCGTAGTAGCAATGGTTACTTCTATAGTATTAATGATTACGGTTACTGGTGGTCATCAACAGAGGCAAGTACAACAATGGCATGGAGGCGACATCTGTATGCATATAATGCAAAAATTGACGTTGGTTATAGCTATAAGACATATGGTTATTCTGTGCGGTGTATTCGTGATACTGAATCAATGACAGAAACTGACATAACAACATTTTCATTTGCAGAACAAATTGGTGTGGCTGATATAAATTCAACTGTTCATACAGTAGAAATAGAAGTTGCAGACGGAACAGATTTAACAAATTTAGTTCCTACAATTACAGTATCTGCCGGTGCAACTATAAATCCGTTAAGTGGTGTTGCACAAGATTTTAGCAGTGATGTAACATATACGGTAACTGCTGAAGATGGTTTAACGACACAAGATTGGATAGTTACGGTTTTTTGTTCTACAACCCAAGTTGATGATATCAATAATAAGGAATATTACAGAATTTATCCAAATCCGGCAAATGATATTTTTACCGTTGAAGGGAAAAATATTCAGTCAATTGAAATTACAAACGAGCTTGGTCAAATTATTTTAAGAAAAGAATATAATGATGCCAATAATCAAATTGATGTTAATATTTCTAATCTATCAAGTGGAATTTATTTTGTAAGAATTTTAGCAAATGAAAAGACAGCAATTGAAAAGCTAATCATAAATAACGCAAACTAATATACAGGAATATGAGCGGCGCGCAGCGCCCAGCGATTATTCCCGGTTGAACTACATCCCTGGGTATACTCTATGTACTTAGCGACGTTTTTTGGTATTTTTGGGGAAGGGATGATGGGGTTGATGGGTATGCCCCCCACCAATCCCGTCTTGACTTTTCAGGGTTTTAATCTTATTGCTTAGTTGAAAGGAATTATCAGATGTTAATGTTTTGTGGAAACAACTCTTCGAGTTTGTTTGCTTTGTGGTCGGGAAGAACCTCAAGGACTTTCTTCATCCATTGCCATGGGTTGATGCCATGCATTTTGCAGGTACCAAAGAACGTATAAAACATGGCAGCGCGTTGTGCTCCCAGGTGCGAGCCGGCAAACAGGTAGTTCTTGCGACCAAGAGCATTGGGGCGGATGGCATTTTCTACCAGGTTATTGTCGATTTCCAGTGAACCATCGTAGAGGTAGTTTAGTAGGTTGTCCCACCTGGCTATTGAGTAAGCAAGGGCTTGGCCCATGGGGCTTTTGGGCAATGCGTCTTTGTACATTGATGCCATGAGTTTGCCCAGCTCATTGGCCACAGGCAATGCCTTGTCCAAACGCAGCTCCTTGCGCTGTGCGGGAGATAGATTCTGCTCACGGGCCCGGCGCTCTATGGCATAGAGTTTCTGAATAAGGGATAATACCTGAGAGGCTCCCTGTTTGTCATAATCAAGGGCTTTGTCAAAGTATCTGCGGGCATGAGCCATACAGCCCTGCAATACAATGCCTTCTTGCTTTCCAAACCATTCGTATACACCGTAACCATCGCTTTGAAGGTAACCTGAGAAATCTTTTAACAACTCCCGGGGGCCTTCGCGTCCGCGCCCTTTCCGGTAGTCAAAAAATACAGCTCCCTGCAGGGGTGAATGATATACCCAGTAATAGCCCTGGTGGGTTTTCCCTTTTTTTGCCGGATCCAATACTTTGATAGGAGTTTCATCTACCTGCAAATAGCCCTGGCCAAGTATCTTGTTGCGCAAAGCTTCATACAAAGGTTCAACCAATTGCGACATGCGCAGTATCCAACTGTCCATAGTGGATGGGGGTATACGCACCTGGTCTCTTTTAAAGCGTTCAATCTGGCGGTACAGGGGCAGGTGGTCTACATACTTATCAACAGCTACCTGGGCCAGCAATCCTGCGGTGGCAATGCCTTTTTCAATGGGGAAAGTGGGCAGGTCTGCAATTATAACTTTCTGGCTGTCGCTTTTCTCTTCTGCTACGTATTTGTTGCGGATATACTTGATTACTTTAAGTTGTGCGGGCGTGTAATCCAGTTTTTTGGTTATTTCCTGGCCTATACACTTCATGCCCGTGGTGTCTTCCAAGGGTTCAAGTTCCACTTCTTCTACAGGTAAATGGGCTGGAAAATCGGTTCTTCCCGGGTGAGGCTTCTTATATCGGGGGCGGTTATATTCTACTTTTATGCTTTGTTCCTCAATGGGTTTAACCGGCGTGTCTTCAGTTTCAAAGGGCAGCGTGAGCTGATTTACCTGCTCATTGCTGATAAAACGTTCCCGCTTACTGCCATGCAACAACCTGCGCATTTGCTCTATCTGGAAGCTCATGTAACTTACCTCCTGCTGCAACTTATTTCTTTGTTTTTCAAGGCTCTCATTGGCCGTTAATAAAGCCTGATGGTTGCGGTTAAGAGTCTGGTGACTGGCATTGAGAAGGTGGTAATTTTCAGTGGTGGATTGGTATGATTCCCGGACAGATTTGTTCTCTTTTTCAAGCAATAATATCTGCTTTTGCAGTTGCTCTATGGTGAGATTTTCCGGGTGTTTTTCCATACCCCAAAGATAAGTAAAATATCAGTAATAGCAAGGGTTTTGAGATGTTTTGCATCATTTTTCTATTAAGTTTTTTTCGCTAAAAACCGCTTGCGTTGGTGGATATTTTTAAGGGATATACCTTCTAAAATAAGCATGAGTTTTTGACGTGATATTTCAAGGGAATTCTCACCAGGCATAACAGGCGGCATCTCGAAGGTGCCTTGCTCTAATCGCTTATAAAATATGATAAATCCACCGTGATCCCAGTACAGTAATTTCATGTGCGTGCGCGATCGGTTGATGAAAATATACACATCGCCCGACACCGGATCGCCCTTCAGGTTATTAATTACAAGTCCGCACAACCCGTCAAAACCCTTTCGCATATCGGCCGGCTGACCGTAAAGGTGGAAGCGGACCCGGCTATTGGCTCCCCAAAACATGGCGGATAGTGAGGATTAAAATATGCGGATGGTCAGGCCATCGTCAAAAACAAGCTCAATGCGGGGGGCGCAGGGCTGTTCTGATGTACCGGAAGGTTTAATCTCAATGGGAATAAATCCCCGGGTGGAGGCGTTAAGGTTTTTCTTGCGCCAGGCTTTTAACCAATAGCCAAATGTGCTAAATTTGATATCGTGTTGCTGGCAAAACTGCTGTTGGGTTTGACCACTTTGAGCCCAACGCTCTACAAGGGCCAGCTTCTTTTCACGGTTTTCTGATTTTGTCATTGCCTGTTTTTTTGAGACCAAAATTAGGCTATGGGCTGGAAAATTTAAAGATGTGGTTGGTGGGGCGGATACAGAGAAAGCCTTTTCAGTAAAAACACAAAAAAAAACATATACCTGAAATGTAGAAATTACCGGAAGAAAAAGGGGGCGGGAAACATCGCTCATCGAAAAGCATTTCCCACCCCGGCCTCTTCCTTAAAAGAAAGGAGGTGATGCAAAGGTAAGAAAAGTAATTGGTATTATATCTTAAAGCCAGACGGTTATAACCCTGCCTTGGCTCAAGGATACAAAACAGCATTATAAGGGTTTTTGAAAACGATAAAAATTTAAAATTATGAAAAACTTAAAATCATTTTTAGCAAAAAACTTTTTGATACTTGCCTTTGCCGTTGGTGGTGTTTTTGCCGTAACCAGCAATGTAACTGTGAGTGGGAATAATCCGCCGGAGACAGGGACTGGTGATGGAATTAAATACTGTATGAGAACAGGAGGAGGTATAATGATTTACGCGCGTGCGTGTTTGTACCCTGGTTATCACTCTTTACCTGCACACCAATGTGGAAGTAGAGTCATGATATGGAATGGACTTAGGCTGGAGCAGTGTTTTTAAAGCTTTGGTTCTACCATTATTAATCGGAATGCTTTTTATAGTAAATGAAAAGTTTAACTAGATAACATGACAGTGGTTGTCAACACAACCACTGTCACCTAATTTATAAATCACACAAAATCTTATATTATGAAAAGTTTGTTTTTTTTTACTTTAATTGTAGCCCTGCTAACCCTTGGAAGCTGTCAATCACCTCCAAAAACAGAAATCATTGAATTCCCGGTATCCAAGACACTCGCCATCGAAGAATTTGATGTTTCTGACATGCTTGCAATACCCGGTGAAATAACTATCTATAAGGACATGGTTGTGGTTTGGAATCAGGAAACCGATTGGTTTTTCAAGATTTATTCACTTGAAAATTTTGATTATCTCGGAAGTTTGATTAGAAGAGGAAGGGGGCCTGAAGAAGAAATAGAGATTGCACCCTTTATCAGAACTATTGGTGAGGATACTATCCTATATCAAGGCTCAGGCGCCGTGAAAAAAGCAAGAATTTTAAAACTTCAGGAGGGCCTTTATCTTGAAGTTCTTGAAGAATATACTTTACCTGATGAAATGTATGATGACACCGATATTTTTTATGTGAACGATAAACTTTATGCTTCCTATGGCATGCGGCATTTCACAAGAGATTTTCAGGGGTTCTCACCTCAAACCGGCAAACTATTTGAGTGGGGTGAACTGATTCCTTTAAATAAGCCACAATCCTCCTCTCCAAATGAATTATTTGTTTTAACAAAACATACCACAGTAAAACCTGACAATAAATATTTGGCAACAGCGTATGCCTTACTTCCTGTAATCAGGATTTATGATGCGGAAAGTGGTCAGTTGAATTCCGAAATGTACATAGCCGATGCATCAAAAAACAAACAAATTCTTACGAATGACTCTCCTATTAAGGAAGGCTTGATCAACTACTATTTTAGAATTAAGTCAACCAACGAATTTATATATGCGCTTTATTCAGGAAAACCCGCAGGTTTGCCCGAATTCAGTGAAATCCATATTTGGGATTGGGATGGCATCCCAATATTGCATCTTGAGCTCGAAAAGCCCTTTATTTCATTTGATGTAACAGCAGACAATAGGTTTATTGTTGCTTCGTCTCTTTTTGAAACCGATAAATTATTTCGAGCCGAGATACCTTGGGACTGAATTTGGATGCATTGCTGTATTTTAATATCTGGAAATAATGGGTTTTTAATTTGTATTTAAAATATGAGTAGTGTTGTTAAGGCAGATTTATCTTGCTTAAGGTAAGGCTGAATTTTCAATAGTATAAAATGAATCATAGAAATGAAAATAGATATAAAAACCCTTTTAGTATTTCTTTTCATCGCCCTCTCCATCTGGCTTAGCTTTTCTGTAAAGAAAGCCAATGAAAATCTGTTTCAATCAGAAACCCAGGTTAAGGAACTTGAAAGAGAGCTGGGTATCAGAAAATACCAGCTTGAGATCATGCATGAAGCCCTGGCGTTAAATATAGGTAAAGCCCCCATTCCCACTCGTCAGACGACTTCGAGTCGTCTGACGAGTAACCATAACACTTTTGGCTCCGGCAATGCCGGGTTAACGTCTATTCTCTACTTAAAAGCCCACGCCTGCTCGCCGTGCAATATGCCGGTAATTGAAGGATTGATCAATATGGCAGCAGGTAGCGATCATTTTCAGATTGCCTCGCACAACTCAAACCGGCATTTTCTTCAACCGGTAATACAGCACAATGATTTAG
>JAHYJP010000164.1 GCA_019429055.1 Bacteroidales bacterium | reverse complement strand
CCACATTAACCATGAACAGATGATGCGTATATTACGCAAGGTTACGGACAAGCGGCACATACTGTTGTATTGTGAACGATGGTTGAAAGCACCTGTCCAGATGGAAGATGGTACAAGAATGGAAAGGAAGGAAGGGAGTCCGCTAGGGGGTGTAATCAGTCCATTATTGGCAAATATTTTTCTGCATGAAGTGTTTGATAGCTGGATGCAGCAATATCATTCAATCATGGTATTTGAGAGATATGCCGATGATATTATAATACACACGCGGAGTATGGAGCAGTCAGAGTTCATCCTTGATAAAGTCAGGAATAGACTGAATCAGTATTCATTGGAGTTAAATAAAGAAAAGACGAAAATAGTATACTGTTATCGGACAGCCCGGTTTCACAAGGAGCGCAAAGATGTTCCTGTATCCTTTGATTTTCTTGGATTTACTTTTAAACCAAGAAGATGTTCCCGAACAGATGGACAACGGTTCTGGGGATTTAGACCATCCATAAGTATGAAAAGCCAAAAGCGGATACTTGGAGTGATTAAGAGTCTGGCTATACACAAATGGGTAAATAAAGATATCCAGTTTTTAGCTAGTGCTTTAGCTCCCAAAATTCGTGGTTGGATCAACTATTACGGAAAGTTCCGGTTATCTGAAATGCAACCTTTATTCAGAGCTTTGAATAAAAGGATTGCCCGATGGATCAGGAATAAATACAGGTTGAAAACATATGGCCATTCGTACGGACTTATGAAACGTATCATTGCTTCCTTTCCTAACTCTTTTGTTCATTGGGAATATGGCTTTAAGGGTTAAGTCTGTCAAGAAGAGCCGTATGATGGAAGACTGTCAAGTACGGTTCTGTGAGCGGCTGGGGGTGAAACTCCCCCGGTCTACTCGACTGGACAAATCCTTGATTTTAACATGTCAAATCTGTGATAAAAAGACTAATTTTGTAAAAACATTCTCTTATGAGCACTGTTGAACTCAGACATTATATAATTGAGAAGCTATCATATATCGATGATATCTCCTTCCTTAAGGCCATCAAGACTATTGTAGAATCAAAGGCTGATGAAAAAGTCTACCAACTTTCTGATATTCAAAAGAAAAGAATTGAAGCAAGCCGTGAGCAGGTAAAAAAAGGGCAGACAATTTCAAATGAAGCACTTAATAAAGAAGTTCTACAATGGTTAAATTCAAAATAGAATGGTCAATTGAGGCCAGACTAGACCTTCTTGATATTCTTGATTTCTACATTTCAAGGAACAAATCTGCAGCTTATAGCAAGAAACTCTATTCAAAGATTCACAAGAGTACTAGGCTTATCGTTAAACAACCATATATAGGTACTCAAACAGGAATAGAAACTGTTAGAGCCTTGATAACTGGTGATTATCAGATCATTTACGAAATACTCGACAAAAAAATATACATTTCGATGATCTGGGATTGTCGTAGAGATCCCGAAGATAAAATAATAGATACAAGGGTAAAAAAATAAACAACTAACCATAACACGGACGGTTTGGTTAATAAGCTTGTCACACTTTTTGCTCTTACTCCTGCTCCCAAGACAGCTTTGTAATGGTTCTTGCACCCGGATACGCGCATCTGCTCGCAATTAAAATTCAGTACACCTTGACAGTTTTCCGGCTTCGATAAAACTTGTACCCGGATGGCAAAAACCACGCCGTACCCTCCTTGCACCCCCGATTTCGCTTCGCTCATACGGGGCACGGCGTGACAGTTTTCTAGCCCCGCTGGCGCGGGGTACCAGGACTCTGCCCGGATGCTACGTCGGGTAACGCTTACTAAAACATACCGCCGGGCCGTTATAGCCAATGTCAAAGCGTCCTACCTCGGAAAAGAAGGTTGTTTTAAAAAAAATATTGCTTACTTGGATTACCCTATGAAAAAAAGAAACGCTCTTTTCAGAGCGTCGGGTTAAAGATGCTATCTTTAACGATGTTTAAGTAATGCAAAGATAAGAAATTAAACATGAATTCTACATATAATATTCCAAAAAAAGAAAGAGTAATTGTATATGGTGATGGTTTTAACATGTATTTTGGAATCCTTGAAGCGGGTTATCTTAATTGTAAATGGCTAGATATTAGTAGATTAGTTAATAATCTGATACAAGTAAGCCAAGAACTGATTGAAATTAAATACTTTACAAGCAGAGTAAGTAATAATCCTGACAAACAAAAAAGACAAACAACATACATTGAGGCCCTTGAATCAGTTGGTATTAAGATCTATTATGGACATTATCAAAGAGATGCTACGGAATGTAAACTTGTGGTAATACCTGGCCAACTTTTCATGAAAAGATGACTGATGTAAATATAGCCACCCAGATTTTGATAGATGCATATCAAGATCGATACGATATGGCTATGCTTATTTCTGGTGACAGTGACCTTGTTCCGCCTATTAAAGCAATTCATAAACTTTTCAGGCATAAAAGAGTGTTTGTTGCATTTCCTCCTAAAAGGCACAATGCTTCAGTTGCCCTAGTTGCTAAAGGATCATTGATGATTGGGAGGAAAAAACTAGTTGACAGTCTATTCGAAGAAGAGGTTCCTAAGAAGGATGGTTTTATTCTCAAAAAGCCAAAAGAATGGCTTTAGAAGTACTAACCTGATAACCTAAAAATAAACAAGAGAAACAAAATAACACTGGCTATAACACGGACGGTATAATCAATAAGCTTGTCATGGTTTTTGCGCTTTGCTCCTGCCCCCCTGACAGATTTGTAATGGTTGGTACCGCGACCGCGCCAGTATAATACTACCCAATAATAAGGCCACTGGTTAAGTTTTAATTTAATAACTTTAAACCAGTGTATTATGAAATCAAAAAGACAAAAACACTCAGGAGCCTTTAAGGCCAAAGTCGCCATTGAAGCATTACAGGAACGGGAGACCTTAGCTGAACTTTCGAAAAAGTATGGTATCCATCCCAACCAGATAGCACGGTGGAAGAAGGAGTTTCTTGAAAGAGCTCCGCAGTTGTTCGAGAAGGCCCAGCCATTTGAGAACAATGAAAAGGAAATGGAGAAGATGTTTGCCAAAATCGGTCAGCTTGAGATGGAGCGTGATTATTTAAAAAAAAACTTAAAGAAACTGGGTCTGTGAGGGAAAGGCTTAAAATGATTAATCGCGGAGAAGGATTGAGCGTCCGTCGCCAGTGCAAGTTGGTAAGTGTAAACCGGGGCAGCTTTTATTATAAGCCGCTTGGTGAGACCGAAGAGAATCTCAGGATTATGAGGTTGATGGATGAGCATTATCTGGATCATCCCACCGAAGGAGTACTCAGGATGTGTGATTTTCTTTTGGCTCTTGGTATTGTGGCTAATCATAAGCGTGTTCGCAGGTTGTTGCGTTTAATGGGATTGATGGCCATTTATCCCAAGAAGAACCTAAGCCGGCTTGGGCAGGCGAAGTATATCAGACCATACTTGCTGAAGGATCTCAAAATTACCAGGCCAAATCAGGTATGGGCCATTGACATCACCTACATTCCAATGCCAAAAGGCTTTCTTTATCTGACGGCGATTATAGACGTTTACAGCCGTTATGTTGTCGGCTGGGGAATATCCAACACACTTGATGCTTCGTGCAGTCTGGAGGTAACAAAAGAAGCTATTGCGAGGCATGGGAAGCCGGAGATAATTAACTCGGACCAGGGTAGTCAGTTCACCTGTCATGAATGGATCGAGTTGCTGGAGAAAGAGGAGATAAAGATCAGCATGGATGGCAAGGGCAGAGCTATTGATAACATATTCATCGAGAGATTCTGGAGATCAGTCAAGTGGGATTATGTTTACATAAAGGTTCCGGCTGATGGACTTGAGCTTTACCAAGGATTAAAGGAATACTTTGATTACTACAACAATCAGCTTTGCCATCAGGGTATTGATCATCAGATTCCGGCTAACAAATATTATCAGGCAGCATAATGATTTTTCTCTTTAAATACAAAGCTAATCAGCCAGCAGAACCTGTCAAGATCAAGACAAGTCCTTTCAGGAATCTTGACAGAACCTGCAGTCTGGTTGAAGAAGTATTTAAGAGTGAAAAATCCAAAGAAAAGAAAACTTATTTTTGTAGAACCCGTGGTCGGATAGACGGGAGTATTTAATAGTGCCACATATCTTGGACCAGCCATATTGGAGTAGAACTATTTCAGATCTGAATTTGGGACCAGAGGGTATATCCATTAAGAACCTTGCTGAAAAAGAATTCGAGCATAAGTTGATAGACCTAATGAACAATCAATCCTATAAAAACAATGCCACGATAATAAGCGAAAAGATGAAAACTGAAAGTGATATGGATAAGCTATACGATATGATAGTATACTAAGAGAATAAAGAACCACAAGCCGCTAACAGCGTGTATGTGGCAATAGCGGGTGAAGTGGTAAATCGAAGGTCTGTGCTTCTAAAAAGCTTTTGCTAAATGGACAGGAAAGTGCTTCTAATCCGCTACTGCACATACACGCGAACCGTTATAAGCAAAGCGTCGACTATCCAAAAGTGAATCTATAAAGAGATTTCCTATCCAACTTCAACACAGTATCAATTATGAAACAAAAGATTTTTATTTCTCCCTTTCTACTTTTATTATTGATTCCAGGTTGTTGTGTTTATCACCCACAAACAGCAGATATCCCCTTGATTAAAAGGAAAAATGACTTAAGAATTGATGCTGGAATATCATTAATTCCAACTTATCATTCAACAATTTCTTATGGACTTACAAATAAAATTGCAATTCAGGCTTTTGCATCAACAGGTGGTGATGATAGAAAATATCTTCATATTGCAACTGGTCTATATAAAGCCTATGAAAATCAAATGGTAATGGAACTATATGGTGGATTTGGATATGGATATGGAGACGCCTATAAAGATTCAAATCCGGGAAATCTATACGGAAATTATCAAATTTATTTTTTGCAGTACAACATTGGACATTATACCAATAAATCTGGTCATTTAGAGTTCGGATTTGGAATTAAATCAGGATATTTTCATTCAAATTTGACTGATCGAAATTATTATTCCTGGGGATCAGAAACTGGACCATACATCAGTTATAAAGAGAATAGTATACTCTTAGAGCCACTAGCATTTTTTAGGGTTGGTGGAGAAAGATTGAAATTCAGTTTTAAAGCTGGTGGTTGTCGAATTTTTAAACTAGCTCATCCCGAAATTTATATTCCAACAGCGGATTTAAACATCGGATTAGGTTTAAACTATAGCCCGAAATTTAAATAAAAACTCTGCTTATAACACGGACAATATGGGTAAGTTGTTTGTCACACTTTTTGCTTCTACTCCTGCTCCCAAGACAAATTCGTAATAGCTCTTGCACCCGGACACGCGCATCTGCTCCCAATAACAATTCTGTACCGTGACTAATTTCTGGCTCCGAGACAATTTGTACCGCGACACTGCGCCAGTGCCCACCACCAAACATGTAACCGGGGATAGATTCGCGGCTCCGATCAAACTTGTACCCCCGACTTCTCCGCCAGCTGGCGGGTGCCCGGTGCTTGCGTCGGGTAACCCAACCTCCCCATATTGCCGGGCCGTTAGCCGTAAGCGTCAGTATCATAGAGAGATAGTGAATAATCCAAAGTTAATCTATGACAAGTAAAATCAGACTCGATCACGAACTCCCAGAAGCAATCACTGCGTGGGGATGGAAATATCATCATACCGGCATTCCAACCAAGACAGTTATGCCAAATGAAAAGTATTTATCCCAATTCAAATTCTATGTTTCAGGCATCGACACAAGTCCGTTCGGAATTGAATGGATGAGATTTGAAAAAGACAGCCCAATCAGTCAACTCATTCAGGAAATTCCCCATATTGCATTTGAAGTAGACAACATTGAGCAAGAACTTCGTGAACACAATTTCACTATCCTGACTCAACCAAATTCGCCATCAGATAGAGTTAGAGTAGCAATGATTGAACACAACGGAGCCCCGATAGAATTAATGGAGTTTAAAAAATAACGCCTGCGACTAAAAACATGATAGCCAAGCAACAGCGCGATGGACAATGAAATAGAAAAATAGATTAAAACATAAAAATAGAAAAAAAGAAATCCCATGCAGAAAAAGGCTCTAGTGGTAATTGACATTCAAAATGACATTACCAAAAACTACAAGGAAATCATTGACAATGTTAATCGGTCAATAGATTGGGCAGTGGAAAATGAAATTCATGTCGTTTACATTAAGCATTATAACTTATCTGACGGCACAAGGACCTTCAAACCTAATACTCGTGGGTCTGAATTAGTTCCGGACATGAAATTAGTTTCCAAAAACATTTTTGAAAAATCCAAAGGTAACGCATTAACCAGCGAAGATTTTGTTGACTTTATAAAGAAAAATGAAATAAGTGAATTTTACATAACAGGAGCAGACGCCATTGCTTGCGTGAAATCAACTGTATTTAATTTGTGCAAGGAAAACTACAAAGTTACAGTCTTATCAGATTGTATCACGAGTTATGATAAAAAGAAAATTGACGAAATGCTAAATTATTACGAAAAAAATGGCAGTAAAATAGTTAATTTGAATGCCTTGATAGATTCTAAATGAAAATGCCTCCGGCTAACACGGACGGTATGTTTAATAGGCTTCCCGATAAATCGGGACAAGTCGTCACGGTTTTTGCTTAGCTCCTGCACACATGACAGATTAGCAATGGTTCTTGCACCTGGATACGCTCATCTGCTCGCAATTAAACTCCAATATACATTGACAGTTTACTGGCTTCGATCAACTTTATACCGCGACACTGCGCCAGTGCCCGCAATAAAGCTCTGTGTACCTTGACCACTTATCTGCTCCCGATCAAACTTGTACCCCCGACTTCTCCGCCAGCTGGCGGATTCGCCGGGGCGCGGCGCGAAACGCGTAAAACTCAGCGGGTTTTGTACCTGGCCTCCTTCGCTAAAGCTACGGAGGCTAAAAGATGGCAAAAACGCATGCCCCCGTCTCCGTTTCACTTCGTCGGGGCAGGCATACTCTCCTTGCACCCCCGATTTCGCTTCGCTCATACGGGGCACGGCGTGACAACTTTCTGTCCCCGCCGAGGCGGGATACCAGGACCCTGACCGGATGCTTCGTCGAGTAACGCTTACTGAATTATACCGCCGGGCCGTTATATTTAAGCCATCGTGCGACTGAATAACAGAGACTTCGACTTCAATGGCCTAAATATAACGCAATAAGCATTGATTAGTTTTTTATCTATTTTAACTGCAAACTTTCTACCCACCAATTTGTTTTATACGTACATATTTCATATCTTTGTACGGACAAATAAAAAATGCAATGGATACTAAACTGACTATTAAGCTTGATAATGACGTAATCTCTAGAGCAAAGAAATACGCTCAGCGTCGTAAAACCAGTCTTTCAAAAATGATTGAATCGTATCTTGACTTTGTTACAAAATCGGATTCTGATGATATTGAGATCACTCCTTTGGTTAAAAGTCTTAGTGGAGTAATTTCACTACCTGGGGATTATGATTATAAAAAAGAAAGGACAGAATACTTGATAAGAAAGTACTCATGAAAAATCTATTTCTTGACACAAATATCATTCTTGATCTTCTGGCTAATAGAATGCCCTTTTATTCAGAGGCTGCAAAACTATTTTCACTTGCTGACAAGAAAAAAGTTAAGCTTTCAATTTCTTCTCTTTGCCTTGCTGATGCACACTATATCCTATCAAGACAGAGCCCGGAAATGCAAGTAAGAAATATATTAAGAAAATTCAAAGTACTTGTCAATGTTCTCCCTCTTGACGATAAAATAACAGATTTAGCACTCAATTCCGAGTTCCGTGACTTTGAAGACGCTATACAATATTATACAGCAATTGAAAACGATCAAGACTTAATAATAACCAGAAATCAGCAAGATTTTAAAGAAAGTAAAATACCTGTCATGACTGCTGGAGAATTCATTAAATCAATAAAATAACTGAAAATAAATAATTTCTATAAATCATATAACTTTAACACTGGCCTAAATATAACACGGACAATATGGGTAAGTTGTTTGTCATGGTTTTTGCAAACCCTGCTCCCATGATAAATCCTGCTAATACCTGCTAATACCTGCACCCGGACGCGCGCCAATGCTCGCAATTTTAATCCGATTAACCTTGACATTTTTCTTACTTCGATCAACATTGTACCGCGACACTGCGCTAGTGCCCTCATAAATAATTCTGTACCGTGACAGCTAATCGGCTTCGTTCAAACTTGTACCGCGATCGCGCTAGCCCGCAATAAAATTTGTACCTGGACGGCAAAAAGTGCGCCATACCCTCCTTGCACCGTGATCCGCCAGCTGGCGGAGCTGAAGTACCAGCCCGCCAGCTGGCGGGTGCCCGGATGCTTCGTCGAGTTACGCCTACTAAATTATACCGCCGGGCCGTTAGCAATCATGGTGCGCCTTGAATGATGATTATCGAAAGATGAGAGTCAATGCTGTAATTAAGATGGAGGAAGGCCCTCCGCAGGTGCTATACAGGTGGAACCTGCAAACTACCCTACGGTGCTTCCCGGGTG
>JAHYJP010000372.1 GCA_019429055.1 Bacteroidales bacterium | reverse complement strand
GGGAAGAAATGATTTTAAGACCTGATATACCGGTCTCCTCTTCAACTTCACGGATGGCAGTTTCTTCGATGCTTTCTTCTTTTTCCGGTTTGCCTTTGGGAAGGTCCCATTTACCTCGTCTGAAAATAAAAAGGATTTCGCCTGCAGGATTTTGCACAAGTCCGCCTCCCGCTTCAATTAATACCAGTTTTTCAGCGAAATATTCTAAAATGGTTTTCTGATCTGCATCAGTTATCGTAATTGTTTTGGGTTTTTCTCCCTTTTCAGATTCCTTTAAAAATGACTGGATATCACATTTTTGAAAATCAGAAAATTTCAAATTATTCGCTTCTCCGGGAAGTGACTTTCCGGATAGGTTTATAGTGATATTTCCCAAATAAATATTTGACATAGCTAAGAACTTAGGTTTCTCTGTGCAAATTTAATTCTATTTCCAAAGTATGAAGGCATCAGATGAGTATATGCCGTTTTAAACTAATCAAATTCAATTTCAGCATAGTATTTAATTTTCTGAAACAGATCATTTGTTAAATCTTTTTAAAGATTTTCGAAAAAAAACCGTAGGTTTGCGCCCGTTAAAAATAACTTTGCTTTACCAAAATTTTGAAAGCATGGAGAATCATTTAACAGTTGCCGAAAAAGTTGCATCTTATCTTCTGAAAATAAGTGCCGTAAAGCTCAATGCCGTTGAACCTTTTACCTGGGCTTCGGGAATTAAGTCGCCCATTTATTGCGATAACCGCAGGGTCTTGTCTTTTCCTGATGTGCGCAATTATATCGGTTTAGCTTTAAGCGACAAGGTGCGTGAATTGTATCCCGAAGCTGAGGTTATTGCAGGTGTTGCCACCGGTGCTATTGCCCATGGTGTTCTTGTGGCCCGGGAACTTGATCTGCCATTTATTTATGTAAGAAGTGCCGGTAAACAGCATGGTCTTGGAAATCAGATAGAAGGCGTTGTGCCTGAAGGGAGAAAAGTGGTTGTAATCGAAGATCTGGTATCAACAGGAAAAAGTAGCTTACTTGCCGTGGATGCATTGATTGATGCAGGTGCTGATGTGCTGGGTATGATCGCAATTTTTTCTTACGAACTCGATCAGGCGAAACGAAATATGGAGTTAGCCAAATGCCGGCTGGATACACTTACCAACTACCATGTTCTGCTGAAACAGGCTATAAACGAAGGATTTTTACATCACAGCAATAAAACCACACTCGAGAACTGGAGAGAAAATCCACAGGAATGGGGGAGAGAGAAAGGTTAAGGTTCAGATTGAGATTGAGATTGAGATTGAGATTGGATAACAATCAAATGTTACCTTTAAAAACTTTAAACCCCGAACCCCGAACCCTGCAATCCATAACCAAACCAC
>JAHYJP010000163.1 GCA_019429055.1 Bacteroidales bacterium | reverse complement strand
AACTTACTTTTGATTTCTCCAATTACATCAACCCACCCGATGGCAACGGAACACTTGGACAAATCATTATCTTTCCCGATTTTGATCTGGATGGCAGAGAACAGGATAACATTGTGTATTTCGACAACATCACCTTTGGCGATGGTGGAGTAATACCATCCAACGAACCGGAAACTGCAGCTCCTGCACCCCCGGCCCGTAATCCTGAAGACGTAATTTCGATTTTCAGTAATGCTTATGCCAATGTTGACGGCACGAATTTCAATCCTGACTGGGGCCAGTCAACCCAGGGTAGTATTATTATGATTGAAGGCAATGAGACGTTGAAATTTGCCAATTTCAATTACCAGGGAATTGAGTTGGCTAACCCGTTGGATGTTTCAGAAATGGAAACCCTGCATCTGGATATGTGGACAGCCGATGCCACCGCTGTTAATGTTTTCCTTATCAGCCCCGGACCGGCGGAAACAGCATTTGCCCTGCCCATTACTCCCAACCAGTGGGTAAGCTATAATATTCCATTAACTACATTTGCCGGTGTTGACCTTACAGATGTAATACAGTTTAAGTTTGATGGTGGCAGCGGTGCTGAAACCTTTTACCTGGATAACTTATACTTCTATAAGACTCCCACATCAGTTTCTGAAATAAATCAGGATGAATTCACAGTATATCCTAACCCTGTGAGAACAGGCCAGAAACTTTATCTGAGTTCTGTTGCCAATCAGGTAGAAATATTTGACCTTGCCGGAAAACAGATGATCTCTTTGCAGCATACATCAATCATTGAAACAGATGCTCTCGGAATAGGACTCTATATTGTCAGAATCCATACTTTCGATGGAACTGTTCAAACAAAGAAACTGGTTGTAAATTAAATTCTCTTCTTAAAAAAGCCGTCCGTTAACGGACGGCTTTTTTCTCTTTTTTGCATCGTAATTTAAATTTGTTTTTTACATTTATTTAAATTTCAAGAAAATGTCTTCAGAAATAATCCTAATAATCATAGGTGCTATACTCATTCTAATTGCGATTGTGGATAGCATAAAATTCAGAGGCGCCTCTCTGGATTTAATGGATATTAAATTAAAAATCCCGGTGGCCGTATTCGGCATTTTATTAATCTTTTACGGCTCATACGCCTATATGGGAGCAAACTATCCGGGCCAGATTGAGAAACCGGTATTGGGAAGCAAGAGGCAAATAGAATATCCGGTAAATAGTGTTCAGATTATATCGCCGGTTGAAAATGACTCTGTAACATGCAGGATTTTAACATACGGCGTTTATCCTGAATCGCATGAGAAAGATATCTGGGTTCTGGTAAAACCCAGTGACAGCTTATATTATCCCCAATCTGACCATACCAATACTTCGTATAAAAGAAACGGTGAATGGCAGGTTATCACACGGTTTGGAGGTGATAAGGGTGAAAAATATGATATTATTGTGTATGAAGCTGATTCAAATGCTTCTCAGTTTTTCAGCACTACCATACAACAATGGAAAGATATGCTTTACTACCCCGGTCTTGAATCAGATGAAATTCCGGAAAGTGCCCACGAAGTTGACAGGATAAGCGTTTATTTGCAAGAGAATTGCAGGGGGGTTAATTAATTGACCTGATAAAAAACTGTTGTAATACAAGCCGAAATGAATGTGAGATAAATTCAATTACTCGTCGAAAACTAAAGGCTTTTTTTCTTATATTGCATAAATTTAAATACTGACGATACAGAAGACATTTGAAGGCATATTCAACAAATCTCCTTGTATTTTTTTTCGGTGTATTTGCACTCCTGGGGCAAAATTTTTCCGAAAAAGGAGTTCCTTTGCTTCAAAACTACACACCAGCTCAATATCAGAACAAGGGAAAAGTTTGGGAGATGGGGTCAGCTCCCAACGGAATTGTTTATTTTGCCGCTGATGGCGGTCTTATTGAGTACGACGGAAATACCTGGAATAGTTTCAAAGGGAGCAATGGTTTTACCCGCTCTGTAATTGTTGTAAACGATTCATTGATCTATACCGGTTCTGACCTGGATTTTGGCATATGGAAAAGAAACGATTACCGGGCCTTTGAATACATTTCTTTGTATCCTTTCAGGGAAGATGCCTTCGAAATAAGTGAAGAGTTCTGGCAGATCCATCAGCTGCAGGATGCTATCCTTTTTGTTTCATCCCGCAATATATACGTTTACAGAAATGAGCAACTGGTAAAGATTGCTGCACCTTCTTCTTTTTCTGGCAGTTTTAAGGTAAATGAGCTGGTGTATTTTGCCGATGAAAGCCAGGGATTGTTTGTTTTTGAAGATTTCTCACTCAAAAGGGTGATTGATTTCCCGGAGCAGTTCAATGCCAGAATAACCGGGATATATCAGCATGAAAAGGGTTGGGTTATAGTTACCCGCGATCTGGGTCTTTATCTTTTCGCAGACAGAGCACTCTCCCCATTGAACAGTGAGTTGTCGGACGAATTAAAAGCAGCCAAAGTTTTCAGCTTTGAACAGATTGATGAGAACCACTATGCTTTTGGCACAGTACTCAAGGGTTTGTATATAACAGATACTAAAGGCAAAATCATTCATTCTATAAACCGGCAGAAAGGATTACCCAGCAATACCATATTGTCGCTGCACTATAGCCCGGCAGGAAAATTATGGTTGGGGATGGATTACGGAATTTCCGTTTTAAATCTGAAAAACAATTTCACCACCTTCAATGATTACCGGGGAGATTTCGGAACAGGTTATACTGCAATCTTAATAAATAATACCTTTTACCTGGGAACCAACCAGGGATTGTACCGCTCCGGATGGGATGAATTAAACAACAACCGTGAGATATTCCGCTTTCAGCTTATTCCCGATACAGAAGGCCAGGTATGGACCCTCGAGAACATCAACAACACTGTCCTGATGGGTCACGACAGGGGCCTGTTTATAGTAAGGGAAAACACCATTGAAAAGATCAGCAATCACGATGGGGTGTGGGCTATTGTACCCTACAAAGATTATTTGCTCACAGGCAATTACAATGGCATATCGCTTTTTCAAAAGAACGGAAACAGATGGACTTTCCTGAAAAAAATGGATCTGATCCTGGGTTCATGCAATCAATTGGTCATAGAGAAAGAAAATATATTATGGGTCAATATCCCCAATTTTGGCATTATAAGGGCTGTTCTCGATCAGGACATGAATCCGGTTGAAAGACTGATTTTCCCGGTAGATATTTTTGATGGAAAAGATGCATTTATCCTAAAGAATGAATTGGGCATACATGTTTTCACCGATCGTTATCAGTATACCTTTAATGATAAAGAGAATGAATTTATCCGGGCCAAAGAATCTAAAGTATTTTCTGAAGTTGAAGGCCAGCTGGCCGGAGTTTATCTTCCCACTGCATTAAATTCTGATTATGAATTTTTTCCTGTATATAATGGTTTCGCACTAAAATTCCTTTCAACTGATACGGAAACCAGGTCAGCAGAACTTTCTTTAACACTCCGCAGAATAGAAGCTTTCAGCAATCATGAAAGTGCATTACTCTATCCGGGACAAAAAGTTCCTTACCAGCTTAATAATTTCCGGATTGAATGCATTGTTCCCAACCATAATGGTGTATTATATCAATACAGATTAAACGAAAATGGAGAATGGAGCGAGTGGGGTCAGAATAATATATTTGAATTTCTGAACCTGAAACACGGTGAATACCACCTTTTTGTAAAAGCACTTAAAGACGATGTAATTATTGAGAAACCGGCAGTAATCTTTCGGGTAGCTACTCCCTGGTATTACAGATGGTATGCTTATATAATGTATTTCCTGGTATTGGCCCTGCTCATTTTCATTATTTACAGCTGGCAGAAAATATCACTTAAAAAGCAGAAGAAACAGATGTTGCTCAGAGAGCAAAATTCTTTAAGACAACAAACAGAAAAACACAAACAGACCCTATCACAACTTGAGCAGAAACGTTTGCAGGCAGAGTATAACCAACTAAAACAACAGCTTAAAAGCAAAACCATTGAACTGGCCAATAAAGCCAGGGATAACGAAGAAAAAAACCGCCTGCTGCTTGCCCTGAAAGAGAAATGTGAGAAAGCCCAGCAGAATCCTGAATTATTTGATATTAAATGGGGAGAGATGCAGCGAATACTTGACTCTTACCTGAAAATTGAAGATAAAACCTTTGAAATCCAGATGGATGAGTTGCACCAGGAATTCTTTAAAAAACTGAAAGAAAACTTCCCCGATCTGTCAAACAACGATCTGCGGTTATGTGCTTATTTAAAGATCGGATTAAACTCAAAAGAAATAGCCGAAATTTTAAATATACAACCCTCCAGCTTTTATATAAGCCGTTCACGATTGCGAAAAAAACTCAATCTTAAAACCGAAGAAGATCTGTATAGTTTTTTGAATGAGGTGTAAATAAAATTCCTTCTAAAAGTATAGCGGCGGGGTCACTTATAGTGGCCCCGTCGCGTTGTACTTAAAAAGTGACGGGGCGGCTCTAAGCCACCCCGCCACTAAAATGCATATCATTTCCCATTATTTACAATATTATCCTACTTTTGAAAAAGAAACCATATATCTGATTTTTAAATTCCGAATTCATTATATTCAAATAGAATAAATTCGAAACTTATCAAAAGCAAAACCCTTTCAGGATAATTTTAAATTCTTCCTGTAATCATAATATGAAACGTTATGCAATCAAAATTTTTACACTTCGCTATTATTCCATTGCTTTTCACGCTAAGTAGTGCATGTTCTTCTCAACAACAAAAAAAAGAAAACCAATTACCCCGCATTGCCATTGCCGGCATCGCCATTGAATCCAGCACCTTTTCGCCGGCGCTAACCCATGAAGATGCATTTATGGCACGCTATGGTGAAGATGTTTTTACATACTATCCATTTCTGGATGCTGATTCTGCTTTGCGACAGCAGGCCATCTGGCGGCCTACCATGCGCGGACATGCCATGCCGGGCGGTATCGTTACCCGTGAAGCCTACGAATCGCTTGTGCAACAAACCCTGGAGAGGCTTGAACAGGTTTTGCCCATCGATGGCATCTTCCTGGATATCCATGGCGCCATGAGTGTGGCTGGACTGGATGATCCGGAAGGCGACTTTATCTTACGCATCCGTGAGCTGGTGGGTACTGAGGTAATGATCTCTACCTGCATGGACCTGCACGGCAGTGTGAGCTTGCGCCTGGCGCAAAACACCGACCTGATCACCTGTTTTCGCATGGCACCCCACGAGGATGCCCTCATATCGAAACAAAGAGCAGTGGAAAATCTTCTTCACCACCTGGAAAATGACAAAGGCAAGCCACCCTATAAAGCCTGGGTACCTGTACCCATCCTCCTGCCCGGCGAAAAGACCAGTACCCGCGTGGAGCCTGGCAAAAGCCTGTATGCCATGATTGAACCCATTGTGGAATGGGAAGGGGTTACCGATGCATCCATCTGGATGTCGTACCCCTGGGCCGATGAACCCCGAAACCATGGGGTAGTGATGGTTTATGGCGATCATAAGGAAAATGTGGGCCGGGCAGCCGAAGAACTGGCACAGCATTTCTGGGATGTGCGGTACGATTTTGAGTTTGTGGCACCCACAGCTTACCTTGATGAATGTCTGGAGCAGGCTCTGGCAGCCACCGATCGCCCGTTTATCATTAGCGATATGGGCGACAACCCCACTGCCGGTGGGGCCGGCGATGTAACCTGGACCCTGCAGCAGTTGCTTGCTCGTAAGGAATTTAAAACAGCCAATGGCCCCGGCCTGATCTACGCATCCCTGCCCGATGAAGAATTTGTAGCCGAAGCAGTAAGGCTTGGTGTTGGAAGTACCATAAGTGCTTATGCCGGTGCAAGGGTGGATGATCGCTTTGCCCCACCGGTAAAGATCTCCGGCACCATCTTATCAATTGTACACGGCGATCGACGTGCCGAAACTGAGGTGGTGGTTCAAACGGGAAGCATAAAAGTGATTATCACCAAAAAACGCAAACCCTATCATTTCGAAAGTGATTTCATAAACCTGGGACTAAATCCCCGCGAAACCGACATCCTGGTGGTAAAGATCGGTTACCTGGTACCCGAACTCTATGATATGCGCAATGGCTGGATCATGGCCCTTACCCCCGGTGGTGTGGATCAGGACCTGCACCGGTTGGAATACAAACGCATAATGCGCCCCATGTTTCCGCTGGATAAGGATATGGAAACTCCTGATCTGAGCGCGCGTTTTGTGCCGCTTTCGGATGAGATTGGGTATTAAGAATATACTGTAGTAGTCCAATAAATTGTTTAGATCGGATAAGCTAAGCTTCGTATTCTTCGGACAACTATCTTTTGAAGTTTTCTCAGTTTATTTCTTATTTCTGAGCCCTCTGCTGTTGAATTGCAAGAAGCCTCATCCTTGCATACCCCACATTCATCCAGGCAATAATAACGCCTGCTGTCATAAACATGATCAGGCTGTATATGGCAGGAGAAATAGCCATTACATCATTGTGAAGAAGCGTGCTGGCAATCATGATACCCAGGGTGCCGTTCTGGATTCCTGATTCTACAGAAATGGTTACACTCTGCGCAAGATTTAACCTGAAAAATCTTGCTGTTAAAAAGCCCACAGTGAGCATGACGGCATTCAACGTAAGAGCCACAGGTCCTACATCCCTGAAAGAGCTCACAAAAATATCGCGGTTGGTATTGATGGCGGCAAATATGATGAGGAAAAGCAAAATTCCTGAAACAATCTTCACCGGTTTATCCATCTTATTGGCAAATTTTCTTGCTTTCGCCCTGATGTACATGCCAATTCCCACCGGAATAAGAGTTATCAGAGTAAGGCGTATAATAGTGTCAAAAACCGGTAATGGAACGTACTCTCCATGCTGCAGAAAATGCGCCAGAGAAAAATTAATGATCAGAGGTATGGTAATTACTGCCACCATACTTGAAATTGCCGTAAGGCTGATGGAAAGGGCCGTATCGCCTTTCGAAATATGGCTGATGAGATTTGATGTAGGTCCTCCGGGGCAGGCTGCAAGCACCATGATCCCCACCGCCAGATATAAATTATCAAGTCCGAAAATCAAAACAAGGATAAAACCTACCAGTGGCAGAACTATAATCTGGTTTACAAACCCCAAAGCTGCAGCCCGGGGGTAGTATACTACACGCTTAAAATCAATGGGTGCCAGTGAAAGGCCCATGCCCAGCATTATTATTCCAAGGGCAAGAGGCAGCATGAGATCAGTAAGGAAGTTGGTTTCCATAGCTTGTCGTTTAAAGTAAATTTTTTTTTAAAATACTTGGGCCTTATCAGAGGTGTAAATTTAGTTAATCTAAACAAACGATCAAGCAAATAATAATTTCATTAATAGATGCTTCCATTCTTTTTTTAGTAAATATTCTTCCTAAAACAATATTTTGTTGAAAATAAATGAGTTTTGTAAGTTTAATATGTTACCTTTGCACCCTAATTAAATATTTTATTTTTTATCACATTATTTATCACATTATTATGAATAACGGAATAGTAAAGTTTTTCAATGAAACCAAAGGATATGGTTTTATTAAAGAAGATGACTCAAACAATGAATACTTCGTACACGCTACAGGCCTGGTTGACGAGATCAGAGAAAATGACGAAGTAACCTTCGAATTACAAGAAGGCAAAAAAGGATTAAATGCAGTGAATGTAAAACTAGCTTAGTTTTAATATAACTTCATCACATTTATGAATAAAAAAGGCTGTCGTAACTGACAGCCTTTTTTGTTAACATGAAGAGAATCTTACTTTGCAACTTTTATGGATTGCATAGCAAAGTGCGGGTTTTCAAAAGGCCATTCTTTACTGATCCACAATTTTATCATTTCAACAAATTCATCATTTACTTGATTGTCGCTGGTTCTCAACCACATGGTGATCTGTGCATCATAATCCGCATTTTTAGATGGACGAATGTAAATACTGCCGATCATGTTTCCTTCACTTTTTAGTAATACGGGGTAAACAAAAGAATCTCTGATTTGTGGATTCCGGTCATAATAAGCCTGCCCGATCAGATCATCTCCCATAGGAATATCAATACGATGCCATGCACCCATATGCGGAACTCTTTCAGGCAAATGATCGTAGGCATTCATCCTGAGATTTTCAACAGCATAAACATTATTCCGGGAAAGAGTGCGGATGTGGAAATATTCATTTTCGAATGACACGGGTGGTATAAATTCTATCGGTACAAAAGGTTTTTCCTGGGCTGCCACAAAACCACTAATTACTGAAAGTATTAAAACTATACCTGATAAGATCTTCTTTTTCATTTTGCTTCTTTTTAATTATGGATGGATACTATTTTTTTTGAAAACTTATAATGTGTTTTATAAAAGTACTCACCATCCCGGGTCAAATGATAGTACAGATCAAGCAAAAAACAGGATAATTCTGACATTAAGAGATGTATTCTCAGCCTGAATGAGGCTGACTCAAAAGTCAGTTGAAACTGACGGCAATGGATAGCAACAGTATCCATTGCCGTTGGCTTTAGCCACATAAATTGATACGGGTAAGATTGCAGATAATCATTTTGATTAATGATCAGAGTCATATTTTTATACGTTTTCCAAAATTTTCTGTAGGTTTGTTGTTTGAAGAGAATTTTCACACTTAAAATAAAAAAACGAAATGAAGAAAATGATTTTTATGCTTTTGGCAGT
>JAHYJP010000004.1 GCA_019429055.1 Bacteroidales bacterium | reverse complement strand
CTGCCCCTGGTAGATGGTAAAGCACAGGTGGCCGGCTTTAATCTTCAGGAATTACGAGATAAACAAATCCCTTTCCTTCGCAGGAAAATCGGGATTGTATTTCAGGATTTCCAGCTTTTGAACGACCGCAGCGTAAGAAGCAATCTTTTATTTGTGATGAATGCCACCGGCTGGCGCGACAAAATTGCCATGGAAGAACGCCTTGAAGATGTCTTGGAAAAGGTAGGTTTGCAAACCAAAGGCTTTAAAATGCCCCACCAGCTATCGGGTGGCGAACAGCAAAGGGTTGTTATCGGCCGGGCGTTGATCAACGATCCCGATATAATTCTGGCCGATGAGCCCACCGGAAACCTCGATCCCGAAACCAGTTTGGGTATTATGGAATTGCTGGTTGACATAAGCAAAACGGGCCGTGCTATCCTTATGGCAACCCATGATTACACACTTTTTGAACAGTTTCCGGGAAGGATTTTCCGGTGCGATGGCGGAAAAGTGGTGGATCTTAATCCTGATTATTATCAGAACATCCAGGAGCAGGAAAGTTAAAGATCACAACGCTGACCGGATCTTATCATAGACTTCTGAAAGTACTGTTTCTTCATTCTCCCAGCAAAGCTCTGCTGCAGCCTTCTTTGCATTTTCCCTCCAGATATTGTACCGTTTTTGATCGGAAAACATAAACCTGATCTTTTCAGCGATATGTTCGGGATCATGACTTTCAATACAATCGCCAACATTGTATCCCTTTACAATATTCTTTACTTCAACCAATGGAGATGCCAGAACCGGTACACCTGCACCTATGTAATCGAAAAGCTTATTGGGCAGGCTGTATTTATAATTGGGACTAACAGGTTTATCAATGGAAACTCCCAGATCGGCCAGGGCAGTGTATTGCATCAGTTTCTGGTAAGGCATACGGGGAATAAACTTAACGGTTTGGGTGAGATGCAGTTTTTTGGTTAGTTCATGTATTTCTTCCCATACATCACCACTTCCAATGAAATAAAGCAAAACATTTTCAATGCCGTAGGTTGGTTTCATGGCATGGATCAACTCCTCAGCGCCCCTGTCAATATTTATAGCACCGCCCTGCATAAGCACAATTTTTTTATCTTCGGGCCAGTCAATATCCTTGCGTGTTAATCCGTTGGCAGGTAAAAATCTTTTGGGAAGATTGCGTACAACCCTGACTTTAACCCCGTACTCTTTTTCATAAAGATCAGCAATGGACTGATTAACGGTGAAAACATGTTTTAACCGGGGAAATATCCACTTTTCGATCCGTACCCATGTTTTTCGAACCATAGGCCGATCCATAAGCTCGGTGGAACCTGTAAAGTACTCATGGGTATCATATACCAGGGGAACCCTTTTAATACGCGACACCAGATAATTGGGAAGCAGGGTATCCAGGTCATTAGCTACCAGCAAATCAAACTTCCTGAAAAGCAAAAAGAAAAACAACCGGATATTATAGGCCGCATAAAACAGGAATCCCTTATGAAACCATAATTTAAACCTGAATATGTGAAAAACTGCATGTTCAAAAGCCGGACTATCAGGTTTTTTCCTTCCGGCAATACTTATATCAAAACCCTTGCGGTGCAAAAAGTCGCTCACCTTCAGAACCCTCTGATCCGTAGCAATATCATTGGTTACAGACAAACAGACTTTTTTCAACTTTTCCACTTTTTTGTAATTCCTTAGTTAATTCAAACTCCCGAATGAATTATCACAATTGATTGACTAAACTACAGCATTTCCATCCTTCATTGCCTCTTCTTTGTTTTTATAGCGTGAAATCCTGATATTAAGATATGCAAAAGTTATCGTCATAAAAGGGCTTATGATATTGAAGAAACAGTAAGGAAGAAAGACAAGAGTTGGAACTCCCAGCACAGTGGCCTGTGTTGCACCACAAGTATTCCAGGGAACCAGCACCGAGGTTACCGTACCGCTGTCTTCCAGCGTACGACTCAGGTTCTGTGGTTTCAAACCCCGCTCCCGATAAGTTTCAGCAAACATTCGTCCCGGAACAACTATACTCAGGTACTGATCGCTGGCCGTTATATTGAAAAATATACACGTACCGGCAGTAGAAGCCACCAGTGATCCAGTGTTATGAGCAAGTTTAATAACCGCCTCAGTTATCCGGTGTAATAATCCGCTTGACTCCATAATACCCCCAAAGATCATGGCAGAAATAATCAGCCAGACCGTATTGAGCATTCCACTCATTCCGCCTGTTGAAAGCAGACTATTGACCATTTCATGATCCGTAACCACGTTGATATTGGTGTACATTGATTTCATTATGGCAATGTAAGCGGCCACATGAAACCTCTCATCCATACCACTTACCTGCTGTATTATTTGCGGCTGGAAAATCAGTGCGCATGCAGCACCTGCAAGGGTACCGATAAAAAGGGCAGGAAGTGCAGGTACTTTTCTTATGATAAGAAATATGACAAGGGCAGGCACCAGAAACAAAATGGGCGAAATGTAAAAAGTATTATCAATGGCACTTAGTACAGGGGTAATGTCACCATATTCTGTCCCGCTGTAACTCATCAAACCCATAATAAGAAAAATGATCAACGCAATGGATATCGACGGAATGGTTGTCCAGGCCATATACCTGATGTGGGTAAACAGATCGGTACCTGCCATGGCAGGTGCAAGGTTGGTAGTATCGCTAAGGGGCGACATTTTATCACCAAAGTACGCACCTGAGATGATGGCGCCGCCTATGGCTCCGTCAGGTATGCCCAAAGCCCGTCCGATTCCCAGCAAAGCCACTCCCAGGGTTGCAACCGTTGACCACGAGCTTCCCGTTGCAAGCGAAACAATGGCACTCACCACACAGGCTGCCAGAAGAAAAATGGTGGGATTAAGTATTTGCAGACCATAATAGATCATGGCAGGTACAACGCCACCCAGCAACCAGGTTCCGGCCAGCGATCCTATCAAAAGCAGGATCAGAATGGCTGTCATGGCCGATCCGATACTTTTTACAATACCGGCCCTAAGATCAAGCCATTTATGACCCAGGCTCATGGCCACTATGGCTGCAACCGACGCCGATAATATCAGCACGATCTGGTTGGAACCAAAAAGAGAGTCATCACCAAAAATGAAAACGTTGATGGATATCAGGGATGTAAGAAAAATAACCGGAATCAATGCCTGGATCAAAGTAGGTCGCCTGGTCTTATTTGTCATAAACTTAGGATGGTTAGCTGATGCTGTTTTTCAAATTTTAAAACAAGGCGTAAAGTAAAGTCATTTTTTCCTATTTCACAAAAAAAGATGGTGAAGCGGAAAACTATTTATGTTTACTTTTGCGCCATGATAATCATTGATGACACGCTTATCTCCGATGAGCTTTACACCGAGTTTTTTGTCTGCGACCTTCCTGCATGCCACGGCGGTTGCTGTGTACATGGCGATGCCGGCGCACCGCTTGACAAATCAGAAACAAAAATCCTTGAGGATATCTTCAGAAGTGTAAAACCTTATATGCGTAAAGAAGGTATTGAAACCATTGAAAAATCAGGAAAATTTGTTGAAGATATTGATGGTGAATATACCACTCCGCTGGTAAACCAACAGGAATGTGCCTACGTGTTTTTTGATGAGAATAACATTGCCAAATGCGCCATTGAAAAGGCCTGGGAACAAAATGAAATCGATTTCAAAAAACCGGTTTCCTGTCATTTATACCCCGTAAGGATCACCAGATACTCCAATTACGAAGCCGTAAATTACCACCGATGGCCCATTTGCGATCCGGCCCGAAAATTCGGAAAAAAACTCAATGTCAGGGTTTACGAATTTCTGAAGGACTCACTGATACGCAAATACGGAGAAGACTGGTATACGCAACTGGATGAGTACGTTAAGATGACGCTGAAGAAAGGTTGAGATGTCAAATGTATGACATCATTATTTACCAATAATCCTGACTGCTCTATCAATTCTCCCAATAACTTCTTCCTTTCCAAGCAAAACCATGATCTCCTTTAAATCAGGTCCCATTCCGGCACCAACCAGTGACAGCCTGAGTGCGATCATCAGTTTACCTGCACCCACTTCATGCTGCTCCATATAATCGTGAAGGGCCTTGTCAATCGAATCAATGGTAAACGGTTCCAGGTTCTTTAAAATATCAATTACCTGGAAAAGAATATCAGGAGTATCTTCCTTCCATTTTTTCTGAACGGTTTTTTCATCGTAAGATTCCGGCGCATTGAAAAAGAAAGCCGACTGCTCCCATATTTCATGCACAAAATTCACACGATCTTTAACAAGGGAAACAATTCTGGTAATTTTTTCTATGGGTTCATGAATTCCCCTGTCTTTCAAAATCAGGTCAAACAGTGATGCAACATCTTTGTTTTCGCTTTTCAGCAAATACTGATGATTGAACCATGTAGCCTTGGCGGGATCAAACTTCGATCCTGATTTACCCACTCTTTCCAGTGAAAAGGCTTCCACAAGCTCTTCCATACTGAAGATCTCCTGGTCGGTTCCGGGGTTCCAGCCCAGCAATGCCAGCATATTCACAAAAGCATCGGCAAAATAGCCCGACTCGCGATAACCGGATGAAATTTCACCACTTTTGGGGTCATTCCACATTAACGGGAAAACCGGGAAACCCAACCGGTCGCCATCGCGTTTACTGAGTTTACCATTTCCATCGGGTTTAAGCAATAAAGGCAAATGAGCAAACTGCGGCATGCTGCTTTCCCATCCCAGGCTCCGGTATAATAAAACATGCAAGGGCAATGAGGGTAACCACTCCTCCCCTCTTATCACATGCGAAATTTCCATAAGATAATCATCAACCACGTTGGCCAGGTGGTATGTAGGCATTCCGTCGCTTTTGAAAAGAACTTTATCATCAAGTTGAGATGTATTTACTTTAACGGTGCCCCTGATTATATCCTGCATGACTACTTCTTCATTTTCAGGCATTTTGTACCTCACAACATAGGGCGCACCCGATTCAAGCATGGAAACCGTTTCCACCTTGTTAAGCGTGAGTGAATTTTTCATACTACCCCTTGTGGTGGCATCATACTGAGCATTACCCTTTTCCGCTTCAATACGCTTGCGCATGGTTTCCAGTTCTTCGGCGGTATCAAAAGCATAGTAGGCATTTCCGCTATCAATCAATTGCATGGCATATTGCCGGTAAAGATCTTTGCGCTCCGACTGGCGGTAAGGTGCATGCGGGCCATCCTTACCCGGACCTTCGTCCCATTGAATGCCACACCATCGAAGCGATTCCATAATGTACTCCTCAGCACCCTGAACAAAACGGTTCTGATCGGTATCTTCTATGCGAAGCAAAAAATCACCCCCTTGTTTCCTGGCAAATAAATAATTATACAAAGCGGTGCGAACTCCACCTATGTGCAACGGACCTGTGGGGCTGGGGGCAAATCTTACCCTTACTTTCTTTTCTGTCATATCAATTGTTTCTTAATAATTTTATGCAAACCATTAATTAATGGAATACTTTTAAAAAATCTCATGAAAGGAACTTCAAAACGAAATTATGCGCAAAGATAGGCTTTTCTGTGCTCTTAGTTTATGCCGGAAGCCAGGTAATAATCATCGGGTTTTAATTTTTTAAAAAGTCATGATAAAACGTGAAATAGCTTCCAGGGAAGATGCGGTAAAAAAAGTTTTCAGCTTAATGGCTAAACCGTTTTAGTTTTTCGGTAAATTTGAAATCAAATTTTTCATAAAAAACCAATCATGAAGAGAAATTTACTTTGTATCATTTCATTGTTGATACTTTCCTTTCCGTTGTATGCACAATGGAGCGATGACCCGATGCAAAACCTGCAGATCTCCGGTTTGCCGGGAGAACAAACCATAGCTAAAACAGCTGTCTGCCCCAATGGCGATTATTATATCGGTTATTTTTCATCTGAAGGCGGAAATTATAATGTAAGATTGCAGAGACTGGATAACCAGGGCAATAAACTCTGGGGAGAGAATGGAATACTAGTCAGTGACCATCCTTCTATGACATGGCTTACCGACTGGGATATGACTGCCGATCATGAAAATCATGCCATCCTTACCTGGCAGGACATTCGTTCGGGAGGAAATAACAATACGGTTGCTTATCGCATTGCACCCGACGGGACATTCGTATGGGGTGATGATGGAATTATGCTCTCCGGAAGCACGGCATTTGATGTTTCCCCGAAAGTAACTGTAACCGAAATAAACAATGCAGTTTTCGCATGGCAGTCTGATAATGTGATCATCATGCAAAAGATCAGTCCTGCCGGTACCAAGCAATGGGGAGATTGGGGAATTACTTTAACATCCCCAAACAGATATTCATGGCCGCAGTTGCTTCCTGTAGGTGAAGATGAGATCATAATGAAATTTTTTGATGACAGTGGTCCTACATGGGCACCCACCCGACATATTCATGCTCAGAGGTTTGATGCCGATGGCGATCCGGTGTGGCCTTCTGTTACAGTTGTTAATGACGAAGGAAATATTCAGGCATGGCACCAGATCCTTTCTTTCGTTAACGATGGCAATGATGGCTTTTATATTGCATGGCATGATTTTACTATGTCGGTTGCACAGGCTTCATCGTGGATACAGCACATCAATTCTGATGGGGTAGCGCAGTTTCAAGCCAATGGCGTTTTACTTTCAGAACGCAATAATTACAATCAGTTTTACCCCTCCATTGCCAAACCTGCTGACGACGAAAATGTATATGTGTATTGGAGAGAAGTAACCGGAGACCAGAACTTCTGGGGCATATATGCTCAGAAGGTATCTCCTGAGGGTACCAGGCTATGGGGCGACGAAGGCAAGGTGATCTTTGCTGTAGGAAACCAGGCATATTTTCCGCTTTTTGCAGGCCCTGTTGACGATGATGTTGTTTTGGTTTACGACAACGGTTCTGAACATATAAAAGCATCGAGGATCAACAACCAGGGAAGTTTTGTATGGGATCCTTCAGATGTCTCCCTGAGTAACGTCTCTTCTTCAAAATCACATTTTTCATCTTCAGGATTTGATGGAAATCAATGGGTGTTTGCCTGGGGTGATAACAGAGATGGTGCAGCTAATATTTACGCACAGAATCTTAAAAAAGACGGTAGCATAGGCTCTGATGAACCCGGGCCGGTATATTTTTCACTTACCGTTAACCTATCCGGTGAGGGAAGTGTAGCCGTAAACGGAGAAACGTATTCTGAACCACTCACCATTGAAGCTGCAACAGAAATAACGCTTGAGGCATTTCCTGCTGAGGGGTGGCAGTTTGAAGGATGGAGCGGTGATGTGGAATCCCAGGAAGTATCTGTAACCATTACAATATTTGAAGACCTTGAAATTAATGCAACCTTTACCGAAATTCCAACCTATACACTTACACTTATCGCAGAGCCTGAAAATGCTGGAACAGTAACTGGTGCCGGAGAATACATACAGGACGAAGAAGTGGAAGTAATTGCTGAACCCCTGGATAGTGCTATGTTTCTTTACTGGGCCGATGAAGAAGGGAATGACATAACAGAAAATCCGGTGTATTCATTTCTGATGCCGGCATATGATCTCACCCTTTATGCTATTTTTGGGCCTCAACCCTTTGTTGATGAAATAGCATTGAAGGATTTTCAATTGTATCCCAATCCGGCCCGGAATATTGCAGAAATTTCTTCCGGTGTGGCTTTTGAAGCCATTTATATTTCTGACATAACAGGCAGATTGATATGGAAAGGAGAGAGTTTAAATACAACATTCTACAGGATTGATACTTCCGGATTTAAAACAGGACTTTACATTGTAAGGGTTCAAAACAAGGATGATTTCCATACAAGAAGGTTGCAGATTTTAAAGTAGTTTTCACCATACATTTCTATAAAAGGAGACCTTCGGGTCTCTTTTTTTATAGGCATCATGAAATTCAATAAATTATCGTACCTTTGCACGGCTTTTTAAAATTGATAAAAATAAACCCACCAGTGGTCATTATTAAAGATTTCCCCGGGTGACCAAACAATAACAATAAATTTTTTAATGGAAAATACAATTAGCTTCTCAGAGCTTGATCTGAGTGATGAAGTTTTGAGTGCAATAACTGAAATGGGTTATGAAAACGCAACCCCCATTCAGTCTGGGTCTATTCCTGTTATGATGAAAGGATTTGACCTTATTGGGCAGGCACAAACCGGTACCGGAAAAACAGCTGCCTTCGGATTACCTATACTTGAAATGATTGACCCTGAAAAGAAAAACGTTCAGGCACTAATACTCTCCCCCACACGTGAGCTTTGTGTGCAAATAGCAGGAGAACTTGAAAAAATGTCGCGCTACAAAAAAGGCATGAATGTGCTTTCAATATATGGAGGTGACTCCATGCAAAGACAAGTCTCCGGTCTGAAAAGAGGAGCAAATATTGTTGCAGGAACACCGGGTCGTGTAATGGACCACCTGAGAAGAGGAACACTAAAACTGCATGATCTGCAAATAGTGGTTCTCGACGAAGCAGATGAAATGCTTAATATGGGTTTCAGGGAAGATATTGAGACCATCCTGCAGGGCACCCCAACCGACAAACAAACGGTAATGTTTTCTGCAACCATGTCGAAACCCATTATGGATATCAGCCGGAATTTTCTGAAAAATCCCGAATTGATAAAGGTAATGGGTAACAACGTGGCCGCATCAACCATAGAACAGTTCTATTTCGAAACACGTGGTGTTAAGAAAGGTAAGATCATTTCAAACCTTGTACAGCTCAACGATCTCAATTTATCGCTGGTATTTTGCAACACCAAGGCAATGGTTGACAAAATAACCGAAGAAATGTGCCAGATGGGCCATAAAGCCGAAGCATTGCATGGCGATATGAACCAAAACCTGCGCAACAAAGTGATGAATCGCTTCAGAAAAGCAGAGATCAACATGCTGGTAGCTACTGATGTGGCGGCCAGAGGTTTGGATATCAACAATGTGGACGCAGTTTTTAATTATGACCTTCCGCACGATGATGAATATTATGTGCACCGGATAGGACGCACAGGACGTGCAGGAAAAGCCGGAAAAGCATACAGTTTTGCCGAGTCAAGAAGAGATGACCGGAAAATTTTCCAGCTGGAGAAATTCATAAAAGCAAACATTGAAAAAGCCGATGTACCAGATGCATATGAGATAACCCAGGCAAGGATCAGACGGATTGAAGATCAACTGATGCAGATTGCCAGCGACAATAATCTGAAAGATTACGAAAAGGTCCTGCATGATATGTACCAGAAAGGGTTTGATGCACATTTACTTGCAGCATGTTTGCTTAAAAGCCGGTTTGACCAGGATGGCATTGACTTAAGCATTGAAAAGCAGGCATATGTAAAACCTGAAAGGCAAAAGGAAAGACCAAAAGAAAGGCAAAAAGAAAGATCAAACGGTTACAACAGGTCTGACGATCATGCTTCTCAAAAGACCCAAAAAGTGAGAATGCATCTTGCATTAGGGAAAAAGGACAAAGTAAAACCCGGCGATATTGTAGGCGCCCTTACAGGTGAGTGCAAAATCAGCGGACGAGAGATCGGTGTCATTGATATGTTTGACCATTTCAGCTACTTCGAAATTTCTGAAAATCACGTAAGAAAAGTTCTGAAAGGAATGAAAAGAAACACAATCAAAGGTAAAAAGGTAATGTTATCAATTGCCAGAAACTAAGATATATCATACCAAAAAAAGGAGAGAAACGAAACCGTTTTTCTCCTTTTTTTGTTTCTGTCACTTACACTTTCAGCTTCTAAACCTTTTTGTTTAAACTGAAAGAGTTCAATCTTCTCAAACCGTAAAATCAATGGGTTTGGAAACTTTTTCATTTTCCAGGGCCAGATCAACCACCTCAATCATATCTTTGATATAATGAAAATTCAGACCTTTAATGTAAATCGGATTAATATCATCAACATCCTTTTTATTATCAGCTGAAAGAATTACATCCGTCATATTGGCTCTTCTGGCGGCCAGGATCTTTTCCTTGATACCCCCAACAGGTGTTACTCTACCTCTGAGTGTAATTTCGCCGGTCATTGCAACACCCGGTTTTACCTTGCGCTGTGTAAACGCCGATACCAATGCCGTAAACATTGTAACACCTGCCGATGGTCCGTCTTTTGGGGTAGCACCTTCAGGCACATGAATATGCACATTCCATTTATCAAAAATATCAGATTTGATGTCAAGCTGTGCAGCATGAGATTTCATATATTCCAAAGCCAGGGTTGCAGATTCTTTCATTACATCGCCAAGATTGCCGGTAAGGGTAAGATTACCCTTTCCTTTGCTTACCGAGACTTCCACATAAAGTACCTCGCCCCCCACATAGGTCCATGCGAGCCCGGTTACCACACCTGCCATATTTTTGATGATCTGGGAGTCTTTGGTATAATGCGGAATCCCAAGGATGGTTGTTAACTCTTCGGTTTTAAGATTTTTTGCGGTGTTTTTCCCCAGAACGATATCTTTGGCTCTTGACCGGATAACTTTTGCAATCTGTTTTTCCAGCAGACGCACACCAGATTCGCGGGTATAATCCTGAATAATTCGCTCAAGTACAGCCTTTGAAAAAGTCAGTTGCGACTTTTTCAAACCATGAGCGTCCAGCTGTTTGGGTATCAAATGCCTTTTAGCTATTTCAATTTTCTCTTCAACGATGTAACCGCTCAGATCGATGATCTCCATACGGTCGCGTAAAGCGGGATGTATGGTTGCCAGTGTATTGGCCGTAGCGATGAACATGATTTTTGAAAGATCATAATCTACTTCCAGGAAATTATCGTAAAAAGTATTGTTTTGTTCAGGGTCAAGTACTTCGAGCAGGGCTGAAGACGGATCGCCGCTGATGCTCTGATGACCCACCTTGTCAACTTCATCAAGAACAAACACGGGATTTGAACTTTTCACCTTTTTCAGATTCTGTATGATTCTGCCGGGCATGGCACCCACATAAGTTTTTCGGTGTCCGCGAATTTCTGCCTCGTCTCTCACCCCACCCAGCGACATACGGATGTAATTACGGCCAATGGCATCGGCAATACTTTTGCCCAGCGATGTTTTACCAACTCCCGGAGGACCCACAAAGCAAAGGATGGGTGATTTCATGTCGCCCTTTAGCTTCAGTACAGCCAGGTACTCCAATATGCGGTCCTTGATCTTTTCCAGGCCATAATGATCACGATCGAGAATTCTCTGGGCTTTGGACAAGTCAAAATTATCGGGTGTAAAGTGGCCCCAGGGTAACTCAATAAGGGTTTCAAGATAATTCAATTGCAGCGAATACTCCATTGCGGCAGGATTCATACGCTGTAATTTGTTAATCTCTTTTTCAAAAACATCCGCCACCTGCTTGCTCCACTTCTTTTTGGCAGCTTTCTTTTTCATCTCCTGGATCTGATGCTCATGTGGATTTCCGCCCAGCTCTTCCTGGATGGTTTTGAGTTGCTGATTCAGGATGTAATCTCTTTGCTGTTTATCAATATCAACCTTAACCTTCGATTGTATCTGATTCTTCAGCTCCACAACCTGTAATTCTTTGGTCAGATGTCCCAGTACTGTTTGTGCACGGGTATTGATATCAAGTATTTCGAGGAGTTTCTGTTTTTCAGGAACCTCAATATTCAGATTGGAAGAAATGAAGTTTACCAGGAAAACCGGACTCTCAATATTTTTTATGGCAAAAGCTGCTTCACTCGGTATCTGGGGAGATTTGTTAACGATTTGTATAGCCAGATCTTTTATGGTCGCAATAAGAGCCTTGAAGTTTTTATCAGTTTTGCGCTCCATGGGTTTGTCGAATGATGAAACCCTTGCCTTTAAGTAGGGTTCATATTCCACGAAGGCTTCGAGCTTGAATCTTTTCTTACCCTGCAGGATTGCTGTGGTACTGCCATCGGGCATCGATAATGTTTTAATGATATAGGCAACAGTACCAATCTCATTTACATCATCATATCCGGGGTCTTCAACATTATCATCCTTCTGAGAAACTACGCCTACAATTTTGTTCTTCTTGTAAATTTCTTTAACCAGCTTTATAGATTTATCGCGGTTAACAGTAATGGGAATTACCACACCGGGAAATAAAACTGTATTTTTAAGTGGAAGAACAGGTAGAATCTCAGGCAACTCTTCGGCAGTCATTTGTTCTTCTTCCTCGGGCGATAATAATGGAATATATTCTGCCTCGGAATCCATCATTCCCGAAAAATTAAATCCGTCTCTTTCTAAAAAATTATCCATATATAAAATATCGTCAAATTGTCATTAAAAATGCTAAAACGTCAGGTTGCAACCTGGCAATAAAACCAATTAAGATTTGATTTGTTGCTTAGTGCGCTGTTTATGTGCAAATTAAATAATCCCGACTATTTCAGACAGGGATTAAAAAACATGGCTGTTGTAAGGGACAATCATTGTGCCACAAAATAGTAATAAAACAGGCCACCTTAGAAAAGACAGCCCGTTTATTTGTTGTTAACTGAAAAATTTCAGGATTCCTTACATTCTTCGATAACTGAGGGTTTGATCATAAACATTTCTGAGGATGTCTGTTTCAACTTTGTCAAAGTCAAGACCACGTCGTGCATATACCCTTTTGGCAATATCAATGGCTTTATCGAAATTGTGCATAGCGAATCCGGAAACACTTCCCCAGGAGAAAGAAGGTATAAAGTTGCGCATAAAACCGGCACCAAATATCTGGGCGGCAACACCTACAACTGTGCCTGTATTAAACATGGTATTGATACCACATTTGGAATGGTCGCCCATAAAGGTTCCGCAAAACTGCAGATCAGTTTTTACAAAACCTTCTTCCTGGTAATCCCACAGTCTTACAGTTTCATAACTGTTCTTCAGATTTGAAGTATTTGTATCGGCACCCAGGTTGCACCATTCGCCGATGACACTATGCCCCAGGAAACCGTCGTGTGCTTTATTGGAATAACCAAACATGATGGAGTGGCTAACCTCACCTCCTACTTTACAGTGGGGCCCGATTGAAGTACCACCATAAATTCTGGCACTCATTCTGATCTTGGTATTTTCACCTATGCCAACCGGCCCTCGCAAAATGGCTCCGTCCATTATCTGGGCATCTTTGCCTATATAAACCGGCCCTTCTGTAGTATTAATTATTACATTTTCAAGAACTGCTCCCTTTTCAACAAAGACCTTCCCTTTACCGGTAACCTTTACATGATCGGGTATGGGTGCAGATTTGCGACCTTTTGTAATTATATCAAAATCAGTCAAAATCTGTGATTCATTGAATTCAATGAGATCAGATAAATAGTTTACTTTTTTGGGTGAAGATTGCGTGATAAAAGGTGTAACAGAATCAATTACATCCCAATCAAGATTATCAATATCTTCCGACTTTAACCGCAAAGCAATGATAGTTTCTCCGACAATAAGAGTCTGATTGGGTGTAAGCTGATGGATTTCATCAATCATTGCCTGGTTTGGAATAATGCTGCCATTTATCAAAATATTATCAGCTTCTTTTACTACAGGAAATTTCGTGCTAAGATAATCCTCCGTAAGAGTAGACGTTTTTGCCTTCAATAGTTTTTCCCATTTTTCTCTTATGGTAAGAATTCCCAGTCTGATATCAGCAATAGGCCTGGTAAAAGTAAAGGGTAACAAGTGGTTACGCGTCTGATCTCCGAACAAAATATAATTCATTGTGCTTTTATTTAGATTAATCAATCCTTTTGTACATAATTGTCTAAAGATAGAAATTTTTTTTAAAAAAAAAGCCCTTCAATAAAAAGGGCTTTTTTTTGATTTATATTATCCGGTTATTTTTTACCGCGATTCTGATACTTCGACTTAAACTTATCAATACGTCCTGCTGTGTCAACAAGCTGCTGTTTACCTGTATAGAACGGGTGTGAAGTGTGCGAAATATCAAGTTTGATAAGTGGGTATTCTTTTCCGTCTTCTTCCCAAACAGCAGTCTCTTTAGAATTGGCAGTACTATGTGTCAGGAAAGAATAGTCGTTTGACATGTCCTTAAAAATAACTAAACGATAGCTGGAAGGATGGATATCTTTTTTCATTACTCAATTGTTTTTAAACAGGCCTGTTTATTAATATGTTGTTTATTTTCGTTAACGATCGAAACTGAAATATTTTTTTGATTTTTTCAGGAGTGCAAAGTTACAATTAAAATGGAAAGTGCCAAAACAATTTTAATCATTAAGTAAAAAAAGACCTTCAGATGTTTTTCAGCTGTAAAAAACACCTGAAGGTTATCTTTGAAGTCAAGGTCAGATTTATTTCAGTTTAAAAAACTGATCAATCTTCAAGACTATGCACAACCAGTCCGCTGCGAAGTTTGGGTTCAAACCAGGTAGTTTTGGGTGGCATGATATTACCGGTATCTGCAATGTCAATAAGCTGCTTCATGGTAACAGGATAAAGTGCAAAAGCCACTTCCATTTCACCACTGTCAACTCTTTTTTTCAACTCACCCAATCCGCGGATACCTCCTACAAAGTCAATTCTTTTATCTGTCCGGAGGTTCTTAATACCGAGAATATCATCCAGTACATGTTTTGAGAGTATGGTTACATCCAGAACACCAATGGGATCATTGTCATCATAGGTATCCTTTTTTGCATCCAGTTCGTACCATTTCCCATCCAGGTACATACTAAAGTTGTGAAGTCTGTCGGGCTTGTATTCATCTGAACCTTTTTCTTTAACATCAAAGATTCGTGTCAGTTTTCCCAGAAACTCATCTTTGGAAAGTCCATTAAGATCCTTTACTGCACGGTTGTAATCTATAATGGTAAGCTGATTATCAGGAAACAAAACTGCCATAAAGAAATTATACTCTTCCTTACCCGTGTGATTGGGATTCTGTTGCTTTTTTTCATTACCCACAAGTGCTGCAGCTGCCGTACGATGGTGACCGTCAGCTACATAAAAAGCAGGAACTTTGGCAAATAGTTTCTCCAGCCTTTCGACAGTTTCCCTGTTCTCTATTACCCAGAATTTGTGGCCAAAGCCATCATCGGCCATAAAGTCATATTCAGGAAGTGTGTTCCCTGTAATATCTGCCACTATCCCATCTATTTCTGCAACTGCAGGATAGGAGAAAAATACGGGCTCAGCATTGGCATTAACTACACGAACATGCTTCATGCGGTCTTCTTCCTTGTCAGGACGGGTAAGTTCATGCTTTTTAATCCTGTCGTTCAGATAGTCTTCAACACCGGCGCAACCTACGATACCATATTGTATCTTTTCTCCCCAGGTTTGGGCATAAATGTAGTAGTTGGTCGTTTCATCCTGTTTGAGCCATCCCTTTTCCTGAAACTTTTTAAAGTTTTCAAGAGCCTTATCATACACCTGTTGAGAATACAGGTTGGTATCTTCGGGAAGTTCAATCTCGGGCTTTACGACCCTGAGAAAACTGTGAGGATTTCCTTCTGCTTCAACACGGGCTTCTTTTGAATTGAGTACATCATAGGGCCTTGAAGCCAAATCTTTAACAATATTTTTTGGGGGCCTTAATCCCCTGAAAGGTTTTAAAATTGCCATGAATCGTTATTTTAAGTTTTAGTAAATGATCAATCCGTTTTTTTTAATTCACCTGGAATGTTTTGTCTCCTTTCTCAAAGAACTTAACGATTTGTCGCGCAGCAGCCAGTCCTGCATTGATATTGGCTTCCGATGTTTGGGCACCCATCTTTTTAGCAGTAAATACAACCCTTCCTGCATATTTTTCGAGCATTTCATCCTTACAGTCCGGAGCCAGATCCGAAAGGTAGCAGAAATCGGTTCTTTCTTGCATAACCTTGAGTAAACCTTCCTCATCAATCACTTCTTTACGTGCAGTATTTACCAGGGTACCACCTTTGGGCATGCTTTTAAGCAATTCGTAATTGATTGATTTTTTTGTTTTATCGTTGGCTGGTATATGCAATGAAATATACTGGCATGTTTTATAAAGTTCTGATACCGAGAAAACGGGAGTTACACCATCCTTTTCAATATCTTCCTTTTTTACAAACGGGTCATGAGCATACACGTTCATACCAAAACCCTTTGCTATGGCTGCAACATATCTGCCTACATTTCCATAGGCATGAATTCCGATTTTTTTATCGCGCAGCTCTGTACCGGAACTGCCATCGAATCTCTTTCTGATATTATAAAGCATCAGGCCAATGGCCAGCTCGGCAACTGCATTGGAGTTCTGTCCCGGAGTATTCATGGCAACAACTCCTTTTTGAGTACAGGCATCCAGATCAATGTTATCGTAACCGGCTCCCGCCCTTACAACTATTTTAAGGTTTTGAGCAGCATTTACTACTTCGGCTGAAACATTATCACTGCGAATGATCAAACCGTCAACATCAGCAACAGCTTTCAGAAAATCAGCTGTTTCGGTGTATTTTTCGAGCATAACCACTTCGTAGCCTGCTTCTGCGAATACTTTTTTGATACCTTCAGCCGCCACTGCTGCAAAAGGTTTCTCGGTTGCAACTAATATTTTTTTCATAGGTTTCAGATTTAAGGGTGAATAAACCTTAGCCATAATACCGGTATTTCCGGTATTATGGCCATTTACTGTATTTTATAATCGAAATTTGCTAAGATCAGTTCAAAATTGCGAAATTACTCCGGCAAAACACTACTACTACTTTTTATACGTTCTTTCAAATTCCTGCATGGCTTCTACCAGTGCCTTAACACTTTCCATGGGCAGAGCATTATATGTTGATGCACGGAAACCACCCACTGAACGGTGTCCTTTCAAACCAACCATTCCCAATGATGAAGCAAATGAAAGGAATTCCTGCTCAAGCTCTTTGTATCGCTCGTTCATTACAAAACAGATGTTCATCAATGAACGTGATTCCTTTTCAGCAGTACCCACGAAAAGTTCGTTACGGTCAATTTCATCATACAGCAATCTTGCCTTGGCTTCATTAATTTCCTGCATTTTCTTTACTCCACCCAGTTTCTTTAACCAGCGAAGAGTTTCCATAATGGTATAAATGGGCAAACAGGGAGGTGTATTAAACATAGAACCATTATCGATATGCGTTTGGTAATTCAGCATGGTGGGAATGGGTCTTTCGACCTTGCCCAGGATATCTTCACGAACAATTACAAAAGTTGCACCTGCGGGTCCGAGATTTTTTTGCGCGCCTCCATAAATAAGCGCATATTTGGAAACATCAACGGGGCGGCTGAAAATATCCGATGACATATCGGCAACCAAAGGAACAGGAGAATCAATATCTTCCTTAATTTCAGTACCATAAATGGTATTATTGGTCGTTATGTGAAAATAGTCAGCATCTTCAGGAATGGTATATCCTTTGGGGATATAGCTGAAATTTTTGTCGGCACTGGAAGCAACAATGTCAACTTGTCCGAAAAACTTACCTTCCTTTGCAGCTTTCTTTGCCCACACGCCGGTTTCAAGGTATGCAGCCTTTTTGTTGAGGAGGTTGTAGGGTACCATGCAAAATTGCATGCTGGCTCCACCGCCCAGGAAAAGAACCTGGTAACCTTCAGGTATATCAAGCAATTCCTTGAAAAGGGCTACCGTTTCATCCATAACAGCCTGAAAATCTTTGCCACGGTGAGAAATCTCCATAACCGATAATCCGATTCCATTGAGATCCATAACAGCTTTTGCCGTGTTCTCAATCACTTCCTTTGCCAGTATTGACGGACCGGCGCTAAAATTATGCTTTTTCATGTGTTAAATATTTTATTTGTTAATATCATTTTAGTATCCGTTTTGATTTACTCCTGTTCCATAAAACCAGAACGAATACTTTGAAATATAATTTGATTTAAGAATTATTTATAATTTCATTTAAGGGTGAAATTCTCGAAACAAACTTATCAATATTTCCTTAGCTGAAAAAAATTACAATATGAAACAAAATTATTCAATTTTCTGAAAATTTAACAGCCGAACAAAAAAAATACTGTTTAATTTTTTGCAATTATCAGGCAAATTTGGGAAATTTATCAGAATGTAGAAAGAAAAACCAGGGAAATATTTTTCTCGCCGGCAAAATTCCACAATTTCCCTATAAAATCAATTGTTTTAAAGGAATCATCAGAAAAGAAAAATGCACCGGCAACACTTATTATTGCTGCGGTTCCGGCGGAACAGGCCGGGGTGGTGGTCTTCGGCGAGGATTTCTTATGTCAATATCTTCAACAAAAACCCACTTGCCATTTACAAATCTGAATGCATCAAAGATATTCATCTCCGGAACATAAAACTGGTAATGTCCTTCCAGGAAGCTGTGTGTTGGGGCCATACGATCAAAAACTATGATTCTTTCAGAATGACGACTCCCATCAAAAATATAGTCATCAAAACGGATAATCATAGAGACTTTGGCCGAATATTCAAAAATTATGCGATAGTTTTTATTTTCGCCATACTGAAAAATCTGGTTTCCGAATACAGGCATTCCTTGATCATTTATGGTCAAAGACTCAATGATACGTTTACGGGTCAAAGGGTTATCTCCTCTCCACCCCAGCAAAGTATACAAATCCTTTTGATTATGCCGGTGATGAATCATATCAGAATAGTAAGCACCATACCACTGTTCATGATCCAGTGAAATAAAACGAGGCTCCTCGTTCCTGATTCCCGTATCGGTCAAAGGAATTAATGTACCAACCCCGTTTACACTTTCGGCAGTTTGAAAAAACCCGAAATACTCAAAATTGTCACCGCGTAAAGGCATATACCAGCTGATGATCCTGAAACGTCCGTCAGGCGATCTAAGCATGGATACGGTAGTAAGTGAATCAAAACTATAATGAAATGATCCATCCATTCCAAGCACCTGTTCAAAATACTCCCGAAACTTTTGATTGGCAGCCTTTCTCTGCTCATCTTCTTCAAGAACAGGTAATTGCCGAGAAAGTATTTTCAGACTGTCTTCATGTACCCTGAAATCTGTTTGTGTAATTGCATAAAACGGCAGAAAAATCAACAGAAAGCCATAAATTAAAGAGACAAACCGAAGCATAAATAATTGATTAATTGGGTTTCTTAAATCATGCCGGTACATTCCGGTTTCAATGTAAAACTTAACTTTGTATGAGTTATTGCAAAGATAATTATCTAAATCATTGGTAGAATCCTTCACAATCACTTATGATGCCTGATTTTAAAAAACGGATTGATGCTTTTATTGAACTGGGAAAGCAACTGAATAGAATAGCTCTTGCCGGCAGTCCTGACCAACTCAGCCCTGCAGGCCAGGCCCTTTTTCATGAAATCCTGGAAAGCCCTCACAGAAACCCCTGGTTTACTGCAGAAAATGTAAAAAATGCCATTACAGGACTTTCAGTGATGCTGGAGGAAAACAAGATGCGAAAATGGCTGAAGGATTATACCATTCAGGATCATCCAAACCCTTCAAAAGTTGCCGTTGTTATGGCCGGCAACATTCCTGGAGTAGGATTTCACGATTTTATGTGTGTTCTTGTTTCAGGAAATCATTTTCTTGGCAAATTATCGGGTCAGGACAATGAGCTTCCTGTAAAAATTGCATCTCTCCTGACGGAAATCGAGCAGGGTTTTTCAACCATGATTGAATTTACAGATGAGAGAATCAGCGATTTCGATGCCGTAATAGCCACCGGAAGCAATAATACTTCACGTTATTTTGAATATTATTTTGGAAAATACCCTCACATCATAAGAAGAAACAGAAACAGCATTGCCATTCTTGACGGGTATGAAACTCCCGGGGAACAGGAAGCACTTTCCAATGATATTTTCATGTTTTATGGAATGGGATGCAGAAGCGTTTCGCTGATTTTCATTCCTGATGGTTATGAACCAGAGTTGCTGCTTGATAGTTTCAGCAAGTGGGAACATCTCAAAAACCATCATAAGTTTTACAATAATTATGAATATCAGAAAGCGATCTTTCTTGTAAACAGGACCAACCACCTTGATACAGGGTTTGTTTTGCTAAAGGAAGATATTTCTTTGAGATCACCCCTTGCCGTTTTACATTACTACAGGTATAAATCAATGGCGGATGTTCAGGATTTTATTGTGCAGCAAAAGGAAAATATTCAATGTGTTGTTGCCCGCCAGGGTTTGCAGTTGAAAGGAGCAGAGAAAGTTAATACAGGCGATGCTCAAAACCCCGGACCTTCAGATTATGCCGATGGAATTGATACTTTAAAATTTTTGCTGGAACTTAATGCCAGGAAATAATTCCTGCATTTACAGTTCAAGTTGAGAGTGGCGATGAAAGATCCTGCCCATCTGGTCAACGCCTTCAAGTATAATATCAACAACCTTTACACCCTCCGGGGCCTGAATACTGATTGTTTTTCTTCCGTTTTCATCAAGTTCAGGGTAAGCGTTCCAGTAAATGGTATGCCGGTAATTTTCGTACTTGCTGATATTATCGACTCCTGCTTCCTTTGCTTCTGAAAAATCTTTTGGGAAATAATAACCACTGATTATATATTCAAAGATCAGTTCCTGCTGAATACTGCTTCTGCGGGTGTGGGCTACAATGGCACCATTGGCACCTCTGATGCCAAATATGGATGCACTGGTACCCTTAAAAACCTCCACATGAGAGATCTCAACCGGAGAAAGGTTAAGAAACTGAAAGCTGTTGTAACGCTGACCATCCACAAGCAAAAGCGGTTGATTGCTCATTATCAAACTGCTGGGGCCTCTCATGATAATAGAATTTCCTTCTATGGACAGCCCTGAAACCCGGGTTGAAAGAACATCGCGCATACTCCTGTAACGCTCATCATTTTCCCGGAGATAAATGACCTGATCGGCCGATCCGTAATGATAGGGGAGATTATCACGTATTTTCCTGCGTCGGTCCGTGGGTCTTCTTAGTTCGGTTGGAATTCTCACCCAGTTACTCCCCCTGTTTTGCAGGAGCTCTTTGAAATTAAGATTAATTCCCAATTCAGAACCATCCAACTTTTCGGGGAACAGCTCAATATAGCCGGGTTTACTGCTCTGAAGCCCAAGAATTGTGATCCTTGCATTGAATTCGCCATGTACTTTCAAACTGTCAAATTTAAAATCCCCTACCCTGTTGGTCCTGGTGCTGCGCACCAGCATTTCATCATCAACCTGAAGGGTAAGCTCAAAACTGTAACGGTCAAATTCTTTTGATTCTTCAGTGGGCTCTATATTACCAAATAGCGGAAAACCGTCCAGCCGCCGGAAAGTAATTCCTGGATATTCTTCATTAAGGATTTTGTCAAACTGAATTCTTTCCCAGGAAGACGTAAGCATCAGAAGATCCATTGCTTTTCGTTTGCTATCAATCTCCCGGAAATACCATGCGGGATTTTCCGTAATTCCTGTTAAGTCAGATGTTAGGTACAATCCTGATAATATATTTTCTTTGGATTCAGAACGAAACTCAGGTCCGGCTCCGGTAACAGAAATGGAAAAAGATGAAGTATCAGAAAGATGATAAGGTGAATTTATTTGAATTTCAATAATTCTGTTTGGTCCTGAGACGGTAGTCAAAGAAAGATCGTTTTCATATCCCGCAAAGTTGAAAAATAACCTCTCGGAAATTACTTTGGCGTTTGAGTCAAACAGGCTTACCACTGAAATGCCTTGAGGCAATTCACTCTTATTCATATCAAAACTGTAGTTTTTATCATCGAAAGTGGTGAACTTATGAATAATTCCCCTGGTGTGCAATACCATATAAATTTTATCGCTGCCCGGAACATTATTATTTACAGATATCCGGAACACATCATCCGTTTCATCTACCCTGAGCACATATCCCTCATTGCTGATATTTCGTACCGGATAACTCCTGTTTCTTCCTTTGGGATAATCCACTACTATTGAATATCTTTCATCGCGTTCAGGAACAAATTCAAAAACCCCTTTGCCCTTTAATCCGTTTACCGATTCATGAGTTGCTGACACTGTACCTGCAGAATTTATCAGTTTTGCATCAACAACTATTCCTTCTCCAAGTGAGTTACTTGCATGATAGGCAATTCTGTTTTTGAGCCCGTAAACCAGATTGCCTGACTCAGAAAAAATTTCAAAACTATACTCCTCTCTCATATTTTCCAGTTCCCTGTTAAACCTTCTGTTTTCACTTCTTGTGCGTCGGTTTATGTAATTTTTAGATTCGGGATTCTGTACAAAAATATTCCTGCTATAAATATAACTTTCATCAAAATTTAACATCCAGGGAGTATAGGCTCTTATCAGATAATTGCCTTCAGCAATTGAATCAGGAAGTGAAAAGTCACCTTTGCCATTGCCTCTTTCAAGACGAATAATTTCCTTTTTCACCAAGAGTCCTTTGGTATCGAATAATTCAGTAAAAAGGGTGGTTTCAGCAGTATCGGGCAGGTGGTTATGAGCGTTGATAACGTAGGCTTTAAACCAGATATTATCGCCTGTAAAATATTCATCCTTATCAAGATGTAAATAGACCTTTTGCTGAGGGTATCTTTCAAGGTATCTTTCAGTTTTATCTGCCAGAGATTCAATATTCTGCGATTGTGATAAAAACGAAACCAGAAGGGCTAATATGAGGAGTGGAGCGGAATTTCTCATTGCAGTGGGTTTGGTGCGTAGAAAAGGGAGCTATATATGTCACTAATGTACAAAGGATAAAACCTAATATCAAACACTTTATAGTTTTTAACTTTTAAATACGACTTGTACTTTGACAGTTAAACCCCATTTTATTATATTTGTTTACAACAGACTTCCATTGAAAAAAAGCAAATTATGAAGTATTTCAGGCAAAGCTTTGTTTTAATCCTCTTATTTTTAATCTCCTGTCCTTTTACATCCATTGCTCAGGGTTATGAAAGGCAGCGTCAGGAAATGGTAGAAACCCAGATCCGCAACCGGGGCATCAGGGATGCGGCAACTCTCAGGGCAATGCGGCGGGTACCACGGCACTTATACATTCCGGAAAACCAGCAACGTTGGGCCTATGACGACAGGCCACTTCCCATAGGGTATGGTCAAACCATTTCGCAGCCCTACATAGTGGGATACATGACTGAAATCATTAAACCCAAAAAGGAATTCAGGGTGCTCGAAATTGGCACAGGTTCAGGATACCAGGCAGCAGTACTTGCCGAAATTGTTGAACACGTTTTTACCATAGAAATCGTAGAGTCCCTGGGACTCAGAGCCAAAGAAATCCTTGATCAGAACTACAGCAACGTAAGCGTTAAAATTGCTGATGGTTATTATGGGTGGGAAGAATATGCCCCGTTTGATGCCATTGTTGTTACAGCGGCAGCTGAATACATTCCGCCCCCGCTAATTGAGCAGCTCAAGGATGGCGGCAGAATGATCATTCCAGTGGGTTCACCTTTCAGGGTTCAGCAGTTAATGCTGGTGGAGAAAAAAGGCGACAGGATCTCGTCAAGAAGTCTTATGCCTGTGCGCTTTGTGCCCTTTACATCAGGCGATTAACCGGAGATTCTTATGGCCAATTTTAAGCAATCTTCGTTACGCAAAACTGCCAGAATCAGTGCCTTAGGTTTACACTCAGCGGCAATCATAGCATTTCAGCTGATACTGATGCAACTGATATCAGTAATGCAGGGATATCATTTTGCCTATATGATCATCTCCATTGCCATGCTGGGTTTTGGTGCAAGCGGTACTTTTATAGCGTTATTCAGGAAAAGATTGCTCGAAGCATCAGATTGGCTGGTGCCTTTGCTCATGGCGGTATCAGGTTTATTTATGGTACTATCTTTTCAACTTGCCCGAATGCCTGTGTTCCAGTTTGACGTTTATCTGCTTTTTGTGGAAAACAGCCAGTTCGGAATTCTTGCCCTGGGTTATATCATTTATTTTTTACCATTTTTCCTGGGAGCTCTTGCCATCGGTATTCTTTTCATCAAGAATGCCGGCCAGATCAGCACTTATTATTTTTCAAACCTTTTGGGCTCTGGTTTTGGAGGTATCCTTGTGGTGCTTCTGCTGAGTCATCTTTTTGCACTTCAGGCATTGCCACTGGTTGCAATATTATCAGTAGTGGCAGCCGTTTTTTCGTTCGACAGGAAACAACGTATTCTCCAGGTTGCAGGCATTGTGCTGGCAGTAATAGTTATTGTATCATCAATGCTGCAACCCGGCAAATTACCCCTTTCGCAATATAAAGGGCTTTCGCGTACTTTAAATTTGCCCGATGCAGAGATTATTCATAAGCAGGCAGATGTTCATGGAAAAATAGAAGTTGTTGAATCTCCGGCATTAAGATATGCACCCGCATTGAGTTTCACTTATACAGGTACTGTGCCGGTCAAGAAAAATGTATTTATCAATGCTGAATTCTATGGAGTAATTCCATTATATGATACGGTAAATATTCACAATTTTACTACCGAGGCACTACCCTATATAATGAGACAGCGGGACAAAGTACTGGTTCTGAAATCAGGCACAGGTACTGGAGTCGCACATGCACTGCAAAACGGGGCAAAACATGTTACAGGTGTAACCGAAGTAAGAGGTATCAAAGAACTTTTAAAAACCCGGTTTGCTGAAGAAAGCAATTACTTTGCACTGAAACAAGGTGTTAACCTCATCTACAGTGACAGCCGGCAATATTTACTTAAAGAAAGCCAAACAGAATATGATGCTATCATACTTCCAAGAATGGAAAGTTTTGGCGGCTCAATGGGGCTCAATGCCCTGCATGAAGATTACTCACTTACCATTGAAGCCTTTCAGCTCATGTGGAACCGATTATCTGATCATGGAGTAATTTCGGTTACAACATGGATTGATTATCCATCCCGAACCACATTAAAGATTGCCGCAACCCTGGTTGAAACGCTTAAAGCAAATGGAATAAAATCGCCGGAAAACCACCTGATCGCCATTCAAAGCTGGGGTACAATCACCTTTGTATTAAGTAAAAATCCATTTGAAAACAACGACATAAGCAATATCCGTAACTTCTGCCGGGAAATGCTTTTCGACCCGGTTTTGCTACCCGGTATTTCTGACGATGAAAGAAGCGTTTACAATCAAATTGAAGATGATAATCTCTACAGATACCTTGATAAGATTGTATATACGGGAGATCAAACCCTGCTTGCAGAGTATGATTTTCATATTGAGCCTGCCACCGACAACAAGCCTTACTTCAGCAGGTTTCTTAAATTCAGTACACTCAAAAAGCTTCGCGACACTTTTGGCGCCGAAACCATGCCTTTCCTCGAGCTGGGTTACCTTATTGTGTGGGTTACACTTATTCAAAGTACTATTCTTGCGTTTTTGCTTATAATTCTTCCTCTCTTTAAACTAAGAAAAAGAAGCAGAAACCTTTTACCTACGCTGCTTTACTTCGGAGCCCTGGGATTGGGGTATATGTTTGCTGAAATAATTTTTATTCAAAGATTTATTTTGTATTTCGGACACCCGGTTTATGCTATTTCTGCAGTAATAAGCACCATGATGATAGCCAGCGGAGCAGGAAGTCTTTACTCAGGAAAATTTAAAAACCCCGTAAAAGCTTCAGGCATCGCAAGTTTTGCAGTAGCAATACTGCTTCTGATTTATGCTTTATTTTTCACTGATGTTCTCACTTTAACCATTGATTTTCCCCTGTTCATAAAAGTTTTCATTGCTTTTTTTATGTTGTCGATTCCTTCATTCTTTATGGGAATGCCTTTCCCATCAGGCATCAGAGTTCTTAATCAGAGCAATGAGCAACACATTCCCTGGGCCTGGGGAATCAACGGGTGTCTTTCTGTAATTGCAACATCGCTTGCCACTCTCATTGCCGTGGAAAGTGGTTTCAGGGTGGTAATGTTTCTTGCAACCGGATTGTACCTGCTGGCTTTTGCAGTATTTTACGGCAAAAGTATGATTTCAGAAAAAGCCTGACGCAAGGCGAAAAACATTGTAATTTTACAGCAAATGTTTTAACCCAATTAGAAATAAAGGTATGCAGGAAACTCTGATAACCAGTTTGCAAAATCCGCTTGTAAAGCAGGTGGTAAAACTTCAGCAAAAAGCCGGCGAACGAAATCAGAAGAAACAGTTTGTTGCCGAAGGAGCCAGGGAAGTGTCGCTGGCTTTGCAAAGGGGCATTGAGCCGGAGTATTTATTTATTTGTCCTGATATTTTCTCGCCTGAAAAATTCTATCCCATAAATACAGAGCCATTTAAGCAAACTGTCAGGTATGTCTCAGCAGAAGTATACAATAAAATGGCCTACCGTCAAAATGCTGAAGGAATACTTATGGTTGCACATCAATACCAATTGCCTTTAACTAAAATAAAACTATCTGCCAACCCGCTGATCATTGTACTTGAATCAGTTGAAAAGCCCGGCAACCTTGGAGCAGTTTTACGCACAGCTGATGCTGTAAATGCTGACGCAGTGATTGTTTGCGATCATCAGACTGATATTTTCAATCCTAATGTAATTCGTTCCAGCCTGGGATGCGTATTTACCAGGCAAATAGCGCTCTGCAACTCGGATAAGTTCATTGAATGGGCATCTCAAAAATGTATTAAAACTTTGGTAGCCTCCGTTCAGGCCGAGGAATCATATTATGAAAAAGATATGACAAAAGGGGTTGCAATAATACTGGGAACTGAAGCCCAGGGCCTATCAGAAATCTGGTATAAACATGCCGATGAAAAGGTAAGAATTCCCATGCAGGGAAAAATTGACTCGCTTAATGTTTCGGTTTCTGCAGCTGTATTGGTTTTTGAAGCTCAAAGGCAAAGACTTTCAGGAAAATAACAGAACATTTTCTCTGTTGGTTTTTAACCAATTATCTTTTCATCTTTTCGTCTTCTCAATTCCTTTTTGATCAAATACAGTTCGCGCCCGGTTTGTCCGGCAACAGAAGTATTCTCCTCTGCACGCCTTATAAGGTAAGGCATTACCAGCCTTATCGGGCCGTAGGGTAGGTATTTGCTTACATTATAATCTGCTTTGGCCAGATTGTAGGTTATATGGTCGCTCATACCCATGAGTTGCGAGAAATAAATCTTATCATGTGCAGGTTTCAGTCCTTTTTCTTCCATATATTCAACAGCCAGCTGGCAACTGATTTCATTATGAGTACCAACACAAAGTGCTATATTGCCAATATTCTCAAGACAATACCTGACAGCATCATTAAATGCGCCATCAGTTGCATTTTTATCAGGATGAATGGGAGAAGCATACGACATTTTTTGAGCTCTCTCCCGCTCCTTTTCCATGTAGGCACCCCTTACCAGTTTAAAAGCTGGCATATACCCCTTGATCCTTGCGTGTTCAGTAATTTTCTTGAGATAATAAAGTTTATCAATGCGGTACATCTGTAGGGTATGATAAACCACATGCGATTCTTTATTGTATTTCTCCATGAGGTTTTCAACAATTTCATCTACAGCATCCTGGATCCAGGTTTCTTCTGCATCGATCATTACAGGAATTCCGGCATCTCTGGCAGCAGCGCAAATATCATCGGCTCTCTTTTTTATCCTTTCGTATTCGTCAAGTTCCTTTTGGCTCAATGTTTCATCGGTTCCATATTTCTCCAGCAGGGCAAACCTGGCAATACCGGTAAACTTAAAAACGGCAAATCCGATATTACTGTTGGTACGACTTAGCTCAATGGTAGCCAGAATTCTGTCGCGGGCTTCATCAAAATCTTTCTCCGATTCTGCTCCTTCGGCAGCATAATCCAGTACGGCTTTGATTCCGGAATCAGAAAATTTATCCAGAGTTGTTTTACATTCTTCAATGGTTTCCCCTCCACAGAAATGTTTAAAAACAGTAGACTTCAGCATCCATCGCAGAGGAAACCTGATTTTATTGGCAACGTTCAAAAGCACAGAACCCACTTTTACCAATCCGGGATTCTTAACAAGAACAAACAACCACCGGGCTTTTTTGAGTTCGGCAGTTGTTTTATCTGCAAAAGCTATCCTGGTATCATCGAATGAGATCATTTAATGAAATATTTAAAGACTACACAAGTAGATGTGAATAAGAATTTCCGGAATCAGGGTTTTTCAATGATACCAAACGGATCGAAAAATGAACTTAGCATGGAGTCTTCGTCATCATCTTCAGGATTTGGAATAACGGTAAGAACCGGTATGTCAGCTTTATCAATAATCTGTTCAGCATCATTCCGGCCCATAACAAGGTTAAAACGACCACTTTGCTCTGCAACGATCATAATCAGATCGGCATCTATTTCGCGGGAGTATCTTAAAACTTCATCATCCAGGTCTGCACCAGATCTTACAATAACTTCAGCTTTTACCTTTACACCAGCCTTTTCTACAAAGTCCATAACATTTTTCAGCAAGGCTTCCTTCTGAATTTTATAAACACTGCTTCTGGAACGCAATACTCCAATAATGTGTATAGTTGAGTTAAAATATTTAGCAAATTTAATGGCCCTGTTGATCTTTTGAGCAGTTTCTACATTAAAGCTTATGGGAATAACAATATTATTAAAACCTACATGGTGATGCTTCTTTTTTACAACCATTACCGGAACTCTGGAGCTGCAAATCACTTTGTATGCGTAACTACCTACAATATGCTGAACGCCCTGTTTCCCATGTATTCCCATAACAATAAACTCGGCATTTAATTCATTGGCAGTAGCACTGATTTCATCAAAGATACTTCCCTCGGCAATCTTGAAACTGATATTGATACCTGTTCTGGTTTGATTGGATTGTGTGATTTTTTTCATTTTATCCAGAACCAGGTCCCTGTACTCTGGTGATGCTTTTCTCCCAACTATGTGCAGCAGGCAGACTTTATGATTAAAAAGCCTGGCTATCTCGATGGCATGATCAAGCGCACAGTCTGCTACCGGAGTAAAATCTGTAGGAACCAAAATAATATCTCTCTCAGTTGTCGTCATAATAGAACGTTTGAATATTTTAAATAATCACAAAATGATTGCTTTAATTATTGAATCAGTGCAGCAAAAATAATTTTTTTTAATCAACCCATCAATGAAAATCCCCGGGTAAATATCAATAAAATTATGCTGGCTCATCAATCATCAGCAGGATCTTCGTCGATTTTTTTTCTTATCAAACCCAGCGGATCTACCATAGATGTTACAACTCCCGGCTTAAATTCTGCTGTGGGTATTATACTTAGTACGGGTATTGTTGAATTAAATATGATTTCCTGGGCATTGGATCCAACATAATAATTAACAAAACTTTTCTTTTGTTGCGTCATTATGATGATCAGATCGGCATCAATTTTCCTGCTGTAAGATATTACCATCTTCGAAACGGTTTCATCTTTTGCAAACAAGCTTTCAGTGTGACAGCTTAAACCATTTCTCTGAATAGCATTTTTTACCTGATTGAGCTGCACCTGTTTAAGGAGTTTAGCAACTTTGTTATCACTGGTAACAATTGACAATACATATATTCTGGCCCCAAAGTACCCCCCAATCTCAATGGCTTTCTGTACCTGTTTTTTGGTTTGCCTTGTAAAATCAAGCGGCAAAAGTATTCTGGTGAATTTTCCCGGAATTTTGGTGCCTTCCTTTATGGTAATTACAGGACATTCGGCTTCCCTGACCACATTCATGGTGTTGCTTCCGATGTATTTATTTCGCCGGGTTAAGGAAGAAACACTGTTTTTACCCATAACGATCATTATTACATCCTGATCAATGGCGGTTTCTATTATTTTATCATAGGGTTTTCCCTTTTCGATAATTACACTTGTTTTAATAGCAGATTTTGAATCAACTGGGTGAGCAAGCTTTTCAAGTTCATCAAATTTCTCTCTGGCTTCCTGGATGATTTTTTTCACATAATCTTCCGGCGAACGTAATTTCCCAAAAACACTGGATACTTCGATTACATAGAGAAGAACGAGATCAGCATCAAACAATCTTGCCAACTCAAATGAATGCTCCAGGGCATTTAGTGATTGCTCTTCAAAGTCAATAGCCACAAGGATTTTATTTTTACCTGTCTTCATAACGTAAAGTTTTTTTAGAAAAACGTGAAGCTATGTAACTGAGCTCTATTTATGGGGAAAAGTACACAAAAAAAATACATAATAAAAGTCAATTGTTAACTTTTAGAATAAAAATTTAAATAAGAAAAGTTACTGGTATTTGCCTTATTGACTAATCCGACCATTTATCAGTCAATTTCGGTCTTTGATAATTTTCAAGATAACCGGCAAGGGAATCAACATCCGGTGCTATATAATATAGTTCTCTGAACTTGTTTGCGGTAAAATTCCCGGAAAAAATATGATCAAAAAAACGTTGAAGATGATCATAGAAGTTTCGCGTATTGAGAAAGATTATGGGTTTATCATGAAGATGCAATTGTTTGAGTGTAATAACCTCCATGATCTCTTCAAGAGTTCCAAATCCGCCCGGAAGTGCCACAAAAGCATCGGACCTGGCGATCATAGTCATTTTCCGCTCGCTCATATCATCCGTTAAAATAAGCTCGGTACACTGCCTGTGCTCAATACCTTTGGACTGAATATGCCTGGGAATAACCCCGATAACATGGGAGTTTTCTTTGAGGACACTATCTGCAATATGCCCCATCAAACCGATGTTTGTTCCGCCATAAACCAGGCTCCAGCCCTTCGATGCAATATATCTGCCTAAATTTGCAGCATCATGAAAGAAATGCTCAGCAACATGATTACTGGATGAGCAGAATACGCAAATATTTTTTATGATCATAACATATAGTTTTAATTTAGATTTTTTGGGGGTTTACCACCCATAAAGGGCAGGGAGCATTCGCACAAAGGTGCAGAGCAAGGTCGGAAACATAATATTCATTTTCTGACTTTTTTACCTGCAACGGAAATGCAATAATATCAGCGTTTATATTGCGGGCATACCTGATCAAAGTATCTTTAAAATCCTGTATATCATTTTGTATGATTATGCTTTTGCTTTCAAGGCCTGCCGACGTGATTTGTTTCAACGTTCTTTTTATCCTGCCCATTATGATTCTTTTTCTGAATGCTGACATGGTTCTTACACGGCTAAAAAGGCAGACACTAATATTATGAAAAGGATTTCCCCATTCAATAACTTTTTCTGTTACTAAATCTACAGATTCAGCGGGATCAAAAGGAATTACCACATTCTTAAAGCTTTCTGACAAGAGCGGCTCTTTTATAAGAACTACAGGAACTTTGCTTCCAAGAATTACCCTGATGGCATAACTTCCAATCACTTTCTGGATACCCTTAATTCCATGTGTACCCATAACAATCATTTTAACGCCTAACCGATTAGCTGTTTCACCAATCGATTGAAAAACAGATCCTGTTTCCACATTGGGAATGATTGTTACACCAAGCTCCTGCTGATAATTTTGTGCAAATTCAAAAAGACTTACCCTTGCCTTTTCAATCTCATCTTTAGCCGGATCGAACCGTTCATCAACAATATGAAGCAGATGAATTAAACCACGGTTTTTTCTTGCAAAAACTGCCGCAGCAGATAATGCCCATACCGATTGTTGGGTAAAGTCTACAGGAACCAAAATGGAGTACATCAAACCAGGGAGCATCCTCACAAAAAACTACTTACCGAAAGAACTGAACAATTTACCAATCAAAAATAACATTAAATCCCAAAAGAGCCTAAAGCAAAAGCTTCAGGCTCTTCGATATTTTTCAACAAAAAGTTAATTATCTGACTTACAATTCGTAAAACAAAGGTGCACCGGGTCCGATGGGAATTCCGAGGAGAATCCATACAACGAGCAGTAGTAACCATGCTCCTAGAAAAATAAAAGTATAGGGTAGCATGGTGGCAATGATTGTTCCTATACCGGCCTTTTTATCGTATTTTTCAAAGAAGGCAACAATCATGGCAAAATACGACATCATGGGTGCAATAACATTGGTAACACTATCGCCTACCCTATATGCAAGTTGTGTAAATTCGGGCGAGTATCCTAAGAGCATAAACATGGGAATAAATACAGGGGCAAGTATGGCCCATTTTGCGCTGGCGCTTCCCACTACAAGGTTTATAAATGCTGATATAAGCACGAGGGCAATCATCAGAGGTATACGTCCCAAACCCAGCGATCCTATTAAATTAGCGCCTTTAATGGCAAATATAAGCCCCAGGTTGGTCCAGTTAAAATATGCCACAAACTGGGCAGCAAAGAACACAAGTACAATATAAGTGCCCAGCGTTGACATTGATTTTCCCATTCCCAGAATTACATCATCATTACTTTTCAGGGTTCTGGCACCAATTCCATATACTATACCCAGCGTGCCGGCAATAAGAAAAATAATGGCCACAATACCACTCATAAACGGAGAACGCAGCAATCCGCCCGTGTTGGGATCACGTAAAAATCCACTTCCGGGTATATTTGCCCAAAAACCCTGTTCGATAGGCATCATACTCCAGGCAAGCAAAATAACAATAATCAAAAAGGCAACCAATGTAAAACGCATACCCCGTTTTTCATCATCATCAAGCTTTTTGATTTCTTCGGGTTTGGCATCTCCTTTATATTCGCCAAGGCGGGGTACAACTATTTTTTCAGTAACCCATGTGCCTAAGGCGGCAATAAAGAATGTGGATACAAACATAAAATAATAGTTGGCTGCCGGATTTACATTATAGGCAGGATCTACAATGTTTGCAGCTTCTTCGGAAAGTCCTGCCAGCAAGGGGTCAATGGTTCCCAGTAAGAGGTTAGCAGAATAACCACCGGATACCCCCGCAAAAGCTGCTGCAATACCTGCTATGGGATTTCGCCCTACGGCCAGGAATATCATACCACCCAACGGAACCAATACTACATAACCAACCTCACTGGCTGTATTTGACAAAATTCCGGCAAATACAATGGCAAATGTGAGCAGGTTTTTGGGTGCGGAAATCACCAAAAGACGCAATCCGGTACTCATTAAACCACTGGCCTCGGCAATACCGATACCTAAAAGAGCTACAAGCACGGTACCAAGGGGTGCAAAAGATGTGAAGTTGGTTACCATGCCCGTCATAATCATATGCAAACCTTCGCGACTCATCAGGTTAAAGACCCTTATGGTTTCTCCGGTTCCGGGATGCACTGCGGTAACATCAAAAAAGGAAACAAGACCGCTGAGCACTATAATTCCCATTGCAAAGTAAGCAAACAGGGCACCGGGATGAGGGAGTTTATTCCCCACACGTTCTATTGCTCCAAGCATTCCTGCAACAAATCCTGAGTTTTGATTATTCATATGCTATAAGTTTAAAAAATCCCTATAAGTTTCTGAGTAAAAAATTTTGAAAAAAACGAAAGTGTTTTAAAATGCTGCCAAAAATAATGAAATTTCTGTGAATGAATTTTGTGAGTTGATTTTTAAACATGATTAAAAAATCAACAGTTTTGATTCAATTATAATTTTTTCCCTGCCAGGTATTACGCCTTTCCATTTCTTTTTCTATCATGATGATCATCTGGTCGCTGCGCAGGCCTTTCCATGACTTACGAAGATTATATTGCGGGGGTACTTCGCCGGCAAAACGCTCAATGGCAATATCCGGTCGCAGATTTTCCAAAAAACGAATCATAAAGTCAACATATTCATCGGGTTCGAAAAAGTGAAACCTTTCAGGATGGATTAAAAATTCTTCTGCCATGGGTGTATCTTTGACAATCTGAAGCTGATGAAATTTTACGGAGTTGATTGGCAATTTAGAAATAATCTGACTTTGACCGAGCATTTGGTCCCGGCTTTCACCGGGTAAACCCATTATAAGGTGAATACCTGTATGTAATTTGCGGGCTGCAGTTTTTTCAATTGCTTCAACTGATTCGGTAAAAGTATGTCCCCTGTTTATGCGCAGCAAAGTGTCTTCATAACAGGATTCCACGCCATATTCCACTGAAATGAGATTTTTCCGGTTAAGTTCGGCCAGATAATCCAGTTTTTCATCATCTACACAATCGGGCCTGGTGCCGATGGACAATCCTGATATTTCGGGATGATCAAGTGCCTGACCATAAAGCTTCTTCAATACTGCGATTTCGTCGTAGGTATTTGAATAAGCCTGAAAATAAGCAACAAAGAGCCGGGCTCTTCTATATCTTTTTTTCAAAAACCGAAGGCCCGTTTCAATCTGGTCGGTAATGGAACTTTCTTCATGGCAGTATGAAGGATTGAATCCCCTGTTATTGCAAAACGTACAACCCCCTTCCCCCCTTGTACCATCGCGATTGGGGCATGTAAATCCGGCATGAATGCTAACTTTTTGAATCCTGCTGCCATACCGTTGCTTGTAATAATCGGCAAGGGAATGAAAACGACGGGAATTGCCCCAGGGAAATTTCATTTTTCAATATATTTTGATCTGCAAACTTAGCGTAAAGTTTTTATTTCTGATCTGCTAAAAATGTAAATACGCAAAACACTGATTATCAGAATCCCTATTGCCCGATTTGCCCCTTCCGCCTAAAATTACTACCTTTGCAACGATCTAAACAAGAATTCAACCTTTTAATGCATTTTCTCGACATATTAGTTTTTACTCTTTACATGATGGCGGTTATTGGAATCGGAGTGTGGTTCCTGCTTAAGAACAAAGGAGTAGATGACTATTATGTGGGTGGACGAAAGATCGGAAGCTGGCATATAGGTCTTTCAGTGGTAGCCACCGACGTTGGTGGTGGCTTTTCCATCGGATTGGGTGGACTGGGATTTATCATGGGAATTGCAGGTTCATGGATGCTTTTTACCGGACTGATTGGAGCATGGCTTAGTGCAGTACTATTGATTCCCAGGGTTAAAGCCATTGAAAAATTCAAGAAGTTTTATACTTTTCCACAGATGCTTGGGCATTTTTACAATCCCAAAGTTGCGCTGTTGGCGGGAATTATTTCAGGTATCGGTTACCTTGGATTCACCAGCTCTCAGATTCTTGCCGGAGCCATCCTGGCCGAAGCAACATTTACACCTCTCCTTCCCCGTTTAACTGCCCTCATTATAATGGGAATTATTGTTATTGTTTACACTGCAATGGGTGGTATCAAAGCCGTAATCTACACCGATACAATCCAATGGATCATATTGATGTCGGGACTTATTTTTATTGGCATACCCATAGCATATTACAGTGTGGGAGGTTTGGCAGGAATAAGAGAGGTACTTCCGCCCGAGTATTTTAGTCTGGGCAATATCAGCTGGCAGCAAATTGTAAACTGGGCGGTAACAATCATTCCCATCTGGTTTGTGGGCATGACCCTTTACCAGAGGATTTATGCATCGCGCGATAAGAAACAGGCACAAAAAGCCTGGTATATTGCAGGAATTTTCGAATGGCCCATAATGGCTTTTATGGGTGTTTTGCTGGGATTATTTGCCCGGGTTGCCATAGAACAAGGTTTGTTCGAATATTTGGGATTTACGAGCGCTTCCGACATTGATGCCGAACAGGGACTGCCCATGCTGCTGCGTACAGTTTTACCAGTCGGTTTGATGGGTCTTATGATGGCGGCCTATTTTTCTGCCATCATGTCAACAGCAGATAGTTGCCTGATGGCATCATCGGGAAATTTCCTTACTGATATTTTTGGCAAATGGTTTAAAATGCCTGATGGCAAAAGAAATTTCCTGCTCCTTTCACAGGGATTTACATTGGTGCTGGGGACACTCGCTTTGCTTCTGGCAACTGTAATGCCGAATGTTCTGGAACTAATGCTTTACTCCTATGCTTTTATGGTATCAGGATTATTTGTACCTGTTATGGCAGCTTTGTTTCTGAAAAATGCCAGTTCAGTGGCAGCATTCTGGGCTATGTTGCTTGGAGGCTCCACTACTATTACTTTGATTATTATGGATTTAGACTTACCTTTAGGGCTCGATGCCAATATTTTTGGTATCACTACCTCCCTGGTAAGTTTTGTTATCATCAACTTTTTGCACAATAATGTGCTGAAAGAATCTCAAAACATAAACTTTTAAAAATCAACATTATGGATTACACTTTTTATACACCGCAAGACGAGGTGACGGAACAACAGAAAAGAGAAGTTGCAGACTTTTTGTTTGAACATCTTGATCAGTTTGGAGATGAGTACGATGCAATTATGCGTTGTATAAACTTCGCACTGGACGATAAGAAAAAATTTGGAGGTTTTATTCTCGTTGCCAAAGAAAAAGGCAGTGTTGCCGGAGCCGTTATCATCAATAAAACAGGAATGGCAGGATATATTCCTGAAAACATACTGGTATATATTGCCGTGCATAAAGACTTCAGAGGAAAAGGACTGGGCAAAGATCTTATGCTGAAAACCTTTGATAAAGCCGAAGGAAGCATCAAGCTGCATGTTGAACCCGAAAATCCTGCCAGGTTTTTATATGAAAAACTGGGTTTCACCAGTAAATATCTCGAGATGAGACTTAACCGTTAATAATAAAGCAATGGCAGAGATAACCATAAGCAGCAAAAAACTAAGACACAATTTTAATTTTCTTAAAGAATTCTTTGAAAATAACAATATCGAATGGGGTATTGTAAGCAAGCTGGTTTGCGGAAATGAGATCTACCTCAAAGAGCTTGTTGATATGGGAGCCAGGGAATTACTTGACTCTCGCCTTAGTAATCTGAAAAAGATCAAGAAAATTGATCCGGGAGTTACTACTGTTTATATCAAACCCCCGCCACGCAAAAGCCTGAAATCAATAGTAAAATATGCTGATGTGAGTTTTAACTCCGACCTTGAAACACTCAGACTCATTTCTAAAGAGGCAGGCAGGCAGGAAAAGGTGCATCGTGTAATCATTATGATTGAAATGGGCGACCTGCGCGAAGGAGTATTAGGAGAAAACCTTGTGGGATTTTATGAAAAGGTATTTGATCTTCCAAACATTGAAGTTGTGGGATTTGGTGCCAACTTCAATTGTTTGTACGGTGTAATGCCATCGCATGACAAGATGGTACAACTGAGTTTGTACAAACAGATCATCGAGCTTAAATTCAACAGGAAAATCAAATGGATCTCGGGAGGATCCTCGGTGAATATTCCCATGATCCAGAAGAAGCAGCTTCCCAGGGGAATCAATCATTTTCGCATTGGCGAAACCCTATATTTCGGCAACAACCTGGTTACCGGCAAAACCATCAAAGGCATGAAGGATGATGTAATTACCCTTTATACCGAAATTATTGAACTACTGGAAAAACCAGTTGTTCCTGAGGGTGAGCTTGCCGAAAACCCTTCCGGGGAAATGTTTGAAATCAATCCGGAAGATTACGGCAAAAAATCATGGCGGGCCTTGATAGATATAGGTCTGCTTGATATTTCGCCCGACTACCTGATACCGGTTGATAAAAACATCGAAATTGCCGGAGCCAGTTCAGATATTGTGGTTATTGATCTTGGGAAAAATCCCAGAAACTACAAAGTAGGATCAGTGCTTAAATTCAAACTCAAATACATGGGTGCTTTGGGGCTTTTTAACTCTGATTACATTGTAAAAAAACTGGTAGATTAAATACCGGAAGCCAAAAAAAGCGGGAAAATCCATACTGATTCTCCCGCTTTCCTTTTTTAAAGAAAATCCTACCGCAATCTGTCAGCTGATCTAACCAGATCTTCATCCTTTCTGATAGCACGGTTAGCCATCAATATCAATATCATTGATAATAGCGGGAAAATAATTGCAACTCCGTAAGAGAAAAAATCTTCCATCCCTTTCTTAATTGAATCAATATAAAAGAAGGCGGATACTATCATAACCATATGCATAAGTATATTTACCTTACCCAGTTTGATCTGCAGCAAACGATTTTTATACTGTAAGGTGATATAAACTGTAAGAATCATAACTACAAAGGCCAGTATCAGGCTAAGGATTCCCAGTAAATTATTATAATCTCCCAGTATTTGTTCTGACTTTGGACTGACACTCCAGGTTTTGATAACATATGAGGTAGCTCCCATGTCGAGTGCACCCAACGGGAAGAAAAGGAACAACAAAGTAAAAACGAGCACAAGAAATAAATATACGGTTTGAATTCGCTGTAACATGATCAGGATTTTTAATGTTTTTAATGTTCAGAATTGCAAAATTACAATATTATTTGAATCAAAGGCCCGCAGTGAGGAGTAGTCAATATTTTCATAAATTGAAACCGGAAACAAAACAATTTTCAAAACAACCAATAAATTTTCCGAATTATTTTGCAATTAACCGAATATACGTATATTTGCACAACAATTCCTTCAACGATTATTCTTTGATTTTTCGATAAATTAAACCATCTGCCCTTGTCTGAATATAGTTTTAAAACCGCTTCCTGCGGTTTAAAAGCAATTTGTGTTAAACAAAATATGCATGGCAGGTTATTTTCTTTGCATTTGAAATCCGATAATATTTTGTCACAAACTTCAAAACAATTTTAATCCATACAATTCATGTACGATATTGTAGAACTTAACAATAAGCTCCTTACAGAACTTAAGGAGATTGGGAAAGACCTTAATATCAAAAAGGTCGACTCCTTTAAGAAGCAGGAACTTATTTATAAAATTCTGGACGCACAAGCTCTCAATCCATCAGAAGAGATGCTCCAGAAAGAAAAAAAGGACAAAAACCCCGGTCGTCCGAGAAAAAGAATTCCGGCAAAAGGCGGCCCTACAAAAAAAGATTCAACCGAATTAAAACCCAGGGAAGAAAAGCCTGAAAATAAAATTTCAGAAGCAGCCCAATCTGCAAGAGAAGTAGCAGCCAAACCACCACAACAAAAACAGTTTGATAAGCCCCAGGAGAAAACAGAAACTCCTGCAATTAAACCACCTGCCAGGGAAGTAACTGAAGCCGAAACCAGAAAGGACCAGGAAAGAAGACATGACCGGAAACAGGAGCCAGATAAAGGAAGGGGTCAGCAAGGCGCTCAGCAACAGCAGAGTCAACAACAGGGTAATTTCAAGAAAACTAATTTCCAGCATACCCAGCAAGGTAGTGACAGGCAGCAACGCTCGCAGGAACCTGATCAGAACCAGGGTAATCAACCTTCCAGGGAAAAAGATTTTGGTCAGAAACCACGCCGTCCGCAGGAATCCGTATATGAATTCGACGGAATAATCACTGCTGAAGGGGTACTCGAAATCATGCCCGATGGTTATGGTTTCCTGAGATCATCTGACTATAATTATCTAAACTCACCTGACGATATTTATGTATCGCAAAGCCAGATCAAGCTATTCGGTCTCAAAACCGGCGATACGGTTGAAGGTGGTATTCGTCCTCCCAAGGAAAACGAAAAATATTTTCCGCTTATCAAAGTTGAAAAAATCAATGGAAGAAACCCTGCAGAAGTCAGAGACAGGGTACCTTTCGATTTTCTTACACCATTATTTCCACAGGAAAAATTTGAACTTACCGGTCATTCACAATCCAATTTATCAACGCGTATTATCGATATGTTTGCACCTATCGGTAAAGGTCAGCGCGGACTTATTGTAGCACAACCCAAAACCGGTAAAACTGTTTTGCTGCAGGATGTTGCCAATGCCATTGCAGCTAATCATCCCGAGGTATTTCTTATTGTACTGCTGGTAGATGAGCGACCGGAAGAGGTTACAGAAATGGCAAGAAACGTAAAAGCTGAGGTTATTTCATCAACTTTTGATGAGCCGGCTGAAAGACACGTTAAGGTTGCCAACATTGTTCTTGAGAAAGCCAAAAGGATGGTAGAATGCGGACATGATGTAGTAATTCTGCTCGACTCGATTACCCGTCTGGCGCGCGCCTTCAATACTGTTGCACCCGCTTCAGGTAAGGTACTTTCGGGTGGTGTGGATGCCAATGCATTACATAAGCCCAAACGTTTCTTTGGCGCTGCACGTAACATTGAAGATGGAGGTTCATTATCAATAATTGCCACAGCATTAATTGATACAGGATCAAAAATGGATGAGGTGATTTTCGAAGAGTTCAAGGGAACCGGTAATATGGAACTGCAGCTGGATCGCAGACTTTCCAACAAGCGGATATTCCCATCCATCGACATTGTTGCTTCAGGCACACGTCGTGAAGATCTCCTTATGGATAAAGATATGATGAATCGTGTGTGGATTTTGCGTAAATTTATAGCAGATATGACGCCCATTGAAGCAATGGAATTCCTCATGGGAAAGATAAGACATACAAGAACAAATGAAGAGTTCCTTCTTTCTATGAATGGATAAAGGATACAGGTTCAGAAAGCTTAATTCCTAAAACATTCGGGAACTCAAATTACAAAGGGCTGCGTTTTGCAGCCCTTTGCTTTTTCTATGAAGGAAGCTTGCGCTTTTTCAGCCGCAAGGAATTTAATACCACCACAACATCTGAAAGTGCCATTGCTGCAGCGGCAACCATAGGACTCAACAAACCAATAACTGCCAGTGGAATGGCCATGATATTATAAATGAAGGCCCAGAAAAGGTTTTCCTTAATGGTACGTTGGGTTATTCTTGCCAAACCAAATGTTTTGGATAATAAGCTCAGGTTTCCCTTAAGTAAAACTACTTCAGCTGATTTTACTGCTACCTGCGTGGCATCACTCATACTTATCCCCACATAAGCTTTGGCCAGAGCGGGTGCATCATTGATACCGTCACCAACCATTGCAACCTTATACTTTGCAGAAAGTTCTTCAACGATCTGAAGTTTCTCATCAGGTCGTTTTTCAAAATAAACCTCATCTATTCCTAATTTTGAAGCTATATCCCTGCAGTTCTTTTCTCTGTCACCGCTTAATAAAACTGTTGTTATTCCACGTTTTTTCAGATAGTCAATGGCTTCCTTTGCTTCGGGTTTAATTTCATCCTCAATATCAACCCAGCCGATGAGCTTATCGTTCATCGAAATGTAAATGCTATGTGTATTATCGCTGGTTAGTGAACGCACTGTATCATAAGACCCTGCTTTGTAAACATTCCCGTTCTTATCCCATGCCGTTAATCCCAGTCCTTTCTCCTCTTCCACCTTATCAAACAAAATGGGCTCGGCACCTTTAAGTTCTCGGACAATGGATTTGGCAATGGGGTGTGAAGAGTGTTTCTCCATACTATACAAAAGGGCAACCAGACTTTGCTGGCTTTTTCCGCCCAAAGCTTCCAGGGTCTTTACCCTGAATTTGCCCGTTGTAAGTGTGCCCGTTTTGTCGAAAATGATCTTTTCTATTTTGGGGAACTTATCAAAAACGCTACCCCCTTTGATGAGAATTCCGCTTTTTGCAGTACGCCCAAGCCCTACAACAACAGCAGTAGGAATGGCAAGACCTAAAGCACAGGGACAAGCAATAACCAAAACGGCCACACCACGCATCAGGGAATCACGAAATGGCAGGTCGCCTAAAAAATACCATCCCACAAGTGTAAGTATGGCAATACCCACGACGGTAGGTACAAATACCGCACTGATCTTATCGGCCAGATTGTGCAACCGTGGTTTATCTTTTTGTGCATTACGCACCATTTCAATGATCTGGGATAGCACGGTGTCTTTTCCTGTAGCTGTTGTGCGAACTTTAATATTTCCTTTTTCCAGGATTGTACCCCCGATAACTTTATCACCATTGGTACGATCAACAGGTATACTTTCACCTGAAACCATGGATTCGTCAATGCTCCCGTGACCCCAGTAAATTTCACCATCGACAGGGATCTTATCTCCTGTATTTACCAATACATAATCGCCGGTTTTTACCAGGGATGCATCAATCTCTTCAATATACTCCTGACCTTCATGCATTTCCTGGGTAATGCGCTTGGCAGTGGTTTTCTGCAACCGTGTAAGCTCATCAATAGCTGATGTGGTTTTCTTTACAGAGCGGTGCTCAAGCATATTTCCCAGCAATACAATACTTATGATACTTGCAGACGTTTCGTAGAACATATAATCATGCCCCAGCCTGTAAATAGTACCCACAAGACTGTAAATAAAAGCAGCAGTGCTACCCAAAAAAATGAGCACATCCATATTGGTGACACCGGCCCGCAAACTATTAAACGCACTTTTACCAAAATGCCAGAAACCCACAGCAAAAACCGGAATTGTCAGAGCAAGCTGAAAATAATCGTTATGCAGGAAGTCAATGGGAACAAACATGGCCATGATCAGCGGCACTGTAAAAATTGCCGTAAACCAGAATTTCTTCTCAATTGAACTCAGGCCTTTCTTTTCAGGCTCATCGTCAAGGGTATCTTCTTTTCGGAAAGCCACCTTGTAACCCAGGCCCTCTATGGTTTTTACAGCTTTGTCAATTTTGGACTCGTCGTTGGTTTCAAAGCGAACATCATCAGTAGTGAAATCAGCATCAACACCGGTAAAACCCTGCTTTTCAAGGGCTTTCTTTATACCCAGTGAGCAATTGGTGCAGCTCATGCCTTCTACTTTTAGCTCAACTGTATGAATAGATTGATTTTCCATATAAAAATTTTTTCTTGAAATATTCAGGAATTTACATAAATAATTCCTTCTTCATTAACAATTGATCTGGCAAAGAGTTTGTAAAAAAAAGGAAATTTAAAATATCATAGCACACGAATAAAATTAAGAATCTCAGAATTTCAGATAAAATTTTGCCGGAACCAAAATAAACCAAAATATTCTAACTTTACCGCCGCTAAATTGCGGTTTATGAAAGTCATACTTCTGATAGGAGCTTACCACACGCTTGTGTTGATTGGAATGGTATTGACCAAAAAACAAAAGGTACTTTCCGATTATTTTTTGTCTGCCCTGTTTGCCATATATGGCATTACCCTGTTTCTGGGTTATATGGAGGCCTACAATCTGGAACATAATTTCAAATATCACTTCTTTATTAATACTTCTCCCCCTTTCATCTTTTTGCACGGACCCGCATTGTGGTTTTATATAAAATCACTAACTGCGAAAAACTTCCGGTTCAAACCCAAATATACTCTTCATTTCCTTCCTTTTCTGTTGATTTTTCTGGTTATGGTCTTCAATGTATATACCAAGCCTGTTGAAGAAAAGATCTTGGCTGTAACCGAAGAAGCATTTAAAAATGATTTTGCATTCCCTTTCATTATTGGAATGATTGCCATATCAACCCAGGGTTATTTTATTTGGGGGATTTTACTGATCCGTAAGTATGACCGGCGAATTAAAGATTATTTCTCCGAAGTATCGGATATCGACCTTAAATGGTTGAAATTTCTGCTTGTGGCAAGTATTTTTTTCTATGCTGTAAACAGCAGTATGTATGCCATAGATTACTTTTTCAATGTTCTGCCCTATGATGTTTTGCTCACAACGGTATATTCTTTTGCTGCCGTATTTGTTGCTATATTGGGATACAGGGGTTACCGGCAGGCTAACATTTTTCTTACCCGGGAAATACCTGAAGAACTGGATAAAGAACCTGCAACTATCAGTTATGAAGAAAAAACTGACAGCTCAGAAAAAGAATTTATCGACAGTCTCCTGCGCTTCATGAACGACAAGAAACCCCATTTGCAGCCAGAACTCACTATTTCAACCCTGGCAAAAGAGATAAATACCCACGTTGATTATTTATCGGGTATTCTCAACAACAGGCTTAATAAGAACTTCTTCGATTTTATAAATTTTTACCGCATAGAAGAATTTAAAAGGCTTTGTAAAAATCAAAATGATAAAAACATAACCATCATGGGCCTTGCGTGGGAATCAGGCTTCAACTCCAAAGCCACCTTCAACCGGGTTTTCAAGAAAACAACAGGCAAAACACCGGGTGAGTTTTTATCCGCCACAAAACCAGTTAATTCAGATAAATGAATTACTCATGCATGGTAAACCGGGGCAGCACCACATCAAACAGGTCCTGGGTTTGCTCTATGACATAGCTTCTCCAGCTTTCCGAATCAGGATAATACAATTCAAGAAAATCAGCTTTCACCTTCATGGAATCTTTAACTGATGCAAAACCAAAATGATACCCCTGGTTTTCCAGTATCATAATATGAATTGACTTTAATGAACCCATTGTAGTTTGACTGTCAAGAGTTCCATATTCTATAACCATGGGATAAAAGTCCTTGCCTGGAGCTTGAGCACCTACAAAACTGGTAAATTCACCAGTGATGGTATAAAACTCATCAGAATCACCCCAGTCAATAACAAATCCATCAAAGATTCTTTCCATTTTTCTTTTTTCATCATCTTCCATAGGATTTGTGAAAAGGTGCAACTTGCCCCTTTCGCCATAACCGGTATGTAAATCCAATATCATTATCTTTTGATAGGGATCGGAAATTTCCGAAAGAATGGGCGATAGCAACCCGATCTGTGGCTCGGGAGCCTCACCACCATAATAAATTCCTTCAGGATTTGTATATTGTCCCTGCAAAGCAGCCTGCCTCAATACAGGTAAAGATTTTTTACGGATTTCGTTAATGGCTTTTATAAAGAAAAACCGGTTTTCCAGTGAATTTGTCTTTACCTTATCCTGTGGATTAATAAGATCATACACAAGAGAATAGCCCTCATTGTGGGTTTCGTATAAATCAACGGTTGACGGACTGTTACGATTCATATCCACATTGTTTTCGGTAACTTTCCGGTGGTATTTAAATCCGTAGGGATTTACTGCATGCAGAAGTAGTACTCCTGTATTTTCCAGAAACGTTTCATTTAAATAATTACTTATAAAAAATTCCTGAACAGCATATCCAACATACCCTTCTACACCGTGAATCCCTGAACTCAAAATGAGTAAATTTAAACTATCACCTTGTGCGGGAATGTAGCAAACATCAATAGTAAGATCAGCATCTGTTTCTGATGGCACCCACAAAGGAAAATACTGAACATTTTCATAATTTGCATGCAATTCTGCTGAAAGAGCACGAAAATCATCTCTTGCAGCCTCATAGCTTTCAGGATAAAGTGCCGCATAATCTTCGGTAACCGGAAAATCATCCTTAAAATCCAGTTTGCCAAATCCAATGGATATGTAAAAAAGAACTGCTACAATTACTATCAGCAATGGCAATACAACATATTTTAAAACCTTTGTAAGTGTTTTCATGTTCGTGTGCTTTAGGTTTACATTTGAATTTTATTGAAACCAAAATCCGGTTATATATTTTGATGAGTAAAGTAAATAAAAAAATCGTTTACATTCTCATATTCAACAATATATTTATACTGTGGAAACTTTTTTTGTCTAAAGCCAATAATATGATTCCTTAAACATTCTCCGGTTTTTTCGAGGCATTATTGGTGCAATTTCTTTACTACTATTACACTGTTGAAGTGTTTGTAAAACCCTTTATTCTACTTGAATAATCCTTAAATAAAATTCAGCTCAAGTAGCTCACTATTATTTTTTTATAAAATGTTTCAAACTTATATTGAAATTCTTAACCGCAACCCCAGCATACCCTTTTTCATCCTGGAAGAGATCAACAAAAACCCCGAACGGCTTGCCAATGCATTTGTTAATGCAGGATTACCCATCCAAAAGGTTTTTGATATGATTACGGATGCTGCCCAAAAGGGAATAATCCGTCCTGTAGACCCTAACCAGCTTATTATCAACCTTATTTCCATGTCTGTATTTCCGCTGGTAGGAAGAAACATGATCCAACCGGTGCTTTTCCAAAACGACAAAAGAGCTTATAACAAATTTTTGGAGTCGCAAAAAGCAGAAGTTGCCGATTTCATTATCCAATCCATTCAAATCACCAAAGATTAGGAATTATGCTAAGACTCATTTTTCTCACAGGGTTTTTACTCGTAGGTATTTCTGCAATTTCCCAAAACACCATCACTTTGCAGGAATGTTATGAAAAAGCCATGGAGAACCATCCAGTTGGGCTGCAAAAAGCTGAATTTGAAAAGATCAGCAACCTGAATAAGGATATTATTGCTTCATCCTGGCTGCCCCAGTCTGTATTCAATGCCCAGGCAACTTACCAGTCGGATGTAATCGATATCGGGATGGAACTGCCCGGTTTTGATTTTCCTTCACCCACCCGCGATCAGTACCGCATGAGTGTGGAAGTGCAACAAATGATCTATGATGGGGGTAGTGCAAAGAATCGCCAGAAACTACGTGAAGTACAACACCAGGCTGAGCTGAAAGAAATCGAAGTGCAACTCTATCAGGTACTGGAGCAGGTAAATCAGCACTTTTTCCGGCACTTTATCCTGGAAGAAAATCTTGCCATCATGGATTTAACCATGGAAGAAATATCCCAACGACTGCATTCCGTAAGATCAGGGGTTGAAAATGGCGCTTTGTTACCATCAAGCCAATGGGCGCTGGAAGCAGAATTATTGCGACTGGAACAAAAAAAAGATGAATTATCAGCATTGATTACCAGCAACCTTGAAGTACTGGGAATCCTTACCGGTGAAAATATCACAAATAAAACTATGGTCCTTCCCGCTGAAGTTCATCAGGAAGATAAGCCTTTGAATCGTCCGGAACTAAAACTCTTTGAATCGCAGAAAGAAAGTCTTTTCGCAGCGTCCAGACTTACATCCACAGCAAGGATGCCCAGGGTAAGCACTTTTGCACAGGCAGGATATGGCCGCCCCGGGTTGAATATGTTGAGTGAAGATTTTGATTTCTTTTACCTTGCCGGGATCAGGCTTACCTGGAATATATGGGACTGGGACAAAACCAATATCGACACAATACAGTATGCATTAAATTTCAGGCTGTTGATTGCAAAAAAAGAATCTGTCAACACGAGGCTGAAAGAAATTGATGCAAATATAGCGGTGCTGGAAACCCAGAATGCAAACCTGGAGCGGGAGTTCAACAGGGCAAAGAACCTTTTAAAAGATCAGGCCGCAACGCAACAGCAGGTAGAAGAACTGGAGGGTAAGATACAGGTGATCGAAAGTCAGATACGGGCTGCCCGCACTTCTAAAAATTCGATCAATGCCGGGTTGCAGGCCATGGATGCACAGATTGCCCTTGCCCGCGAGCAGCTGGATAACTGCAAAATCATGAATCCGGTAAATGGAACTATTCTGGAAAAATATGCTGAACCCCACGAACTCGTAATGCCGGGCAAAGCGCTTTATAAAATTGCCGATCTTAGCGAGATGGAGTTGAAAGTTTTCGTGAGTGGCAGCCAGTTGCCCCACATAGCCCTGGGACAAAAAGTACAGGTATTTATTGATGAAGACCGGAAAACCAACCGCTCCATGGAAGGCACCATAAGCTGGATCTCTTCCCGCGCCGAATTTACCCCCAAAACCATACAAACCAAGGAAGAAAGGGTGAACCAGGTGTATGCAGTTAAGATCACCGTCAAAAATGACGGTAGTATCAAAATAGGAATGCCGGGGGAAGCGGTGTTTTAATAGCTAAATTATGAATCTGATTGAAAAAAGTATTTGCCACGAATTTCAAGAATTTGCACGAATTAATTTATTGAAAAAACTAGAGCTTCATCGCAGCAATAACATTTGTAGTATATCATCCAAACAAAAAATAACTAAGCTGCAGAGCAGCGATAATCTTTGTAGCCAACAATTCAACCTAAATACATTAAAGCTGCAGCGCAGCGAAACTATTAACAAAACGGATTACCTGTCTAAACAACATTAAGGTGAAAATCACAACCCAAAATATCTCCAAATCCTTTGGCCCCATCAAAGCCCTTGATGATGTCAGCTTCCAGGTTGACCATGGCGAGCTCTTTGGAGTAATTGGTCCGGATGGTGCGGGCAAAACCACGGCCATCAGGATCTTATGCGGCTTATCCAAACCTACTTCGGGTGAAATAATGGTCGCTGGATTGGATGTTTACCGTAATGCCAATGAAATTAAAAAGAATATCGGGTATATGAGTCAGAAGTTCTCTTTGTATGAAAATCTGACGGTGTGGGAAAACATCCGTTTTTTTGCGGGCATTTACGGGATGCGGCTGAAAGACATCAAATTAAAGGGCAGGCACATGCTGGAAAGACTTGAGATAGAACATCTGCGCGATAAACTTATCGCTTCCCTGCCCACAGGCTGGCGTCAGAAACTGGCCTTTTCCATTGCCATATTTCATGAACCGCAGATCGTTTTCCTTGATGAGCCCACCAGCGGAGTGGATCCGGTAACAAGAAAACAGTTCTGGGAAATGATCTACGAAACGGCACACAACGGCACAACGGTGTTTGTAACCACGCACTATATGGATGAAGCCGAGTATTGTGACAGAGTTACCATCATGACCGATGGAAAGATCATCGCACTTGACACACCTGAACAATTGAAAGAACACTACAATGCAAAAAGTATGGATGAAGTATTCAGGAAACTGGCGAGAAACATTGAATGATAGAACGCAGAGATAGAACGCAGATGACGCGGATTTTTATGATGGGTTATGATTTTAATTTTAAATATCCCTTATCATAAGAAATCATGATCATCAGCGTCATCAGCGTTCCATCAAAATCATAAAAAATCATGATCATCAGCGTCATCAGCGTTCCATAAAATCACAACCCATGAACCGTTTCACAGGATTTGTAAAAAAGGAGTTCCTTCACATCATACGCGATGTGCGCAGCATGCTTATCCTTTTCGGTATTCCCGTGGTGCAGATCCTGCTGTTCGGATATGTCCTTTCCAATGAAATCAGGAATGCAAACATTGCCATCCTGGATCATTCGCGCGATGAAATCACTGCACAAATTTCACAGAAACTGATTGCTTCAGGCTACTTTCGGTTGAAAGCAAACCTGAATTCTGCAGACCAGATAGAACCTCTGCTCAAAAGTGGCAAAGTAAGGCAGGTGATCATTTTTGAACCCGACTTTGAAAAAAACCTGGTACGCGAAAACAAGGCCCATGTGCAGATCATTGCCGACGCTTCCGACCCCAATACCGCCAACATGCTGGTGAGTTACAGCAGAGCTATCATCTCAGACTATTTTCTTGAATCCGCAGAAACCACATCCCTTCCGCTGCAAATAGATCAGGAAGTCCGTATGTTGTATAATGAAGAACTGAAAGGGGTATTTATGTTCGTTCCGGGCACCATGGCGCTGATCCTTATGTTGCTTTCGGCCATGATGACATCCATTTCCATTGCCCGTGAAAAGGAACTGGGAACCATGGAAGTGCTTCTGGTTTCTCCCCTTCGCCCGGTACAGATAGTTTTGGGAAAAGTAACCCCATACATTGGAATGGCCTTTATCAATGCTGTAGTAATAATTGCTCTTGGAGTATTTGTTTTTGGCATGCCCGTGCTTGGAAGCCTTACACTGCTTATGGCCGAAAGTCTGCTTTTTATTTGCATGGCCCTTTCGCTGGGAATTCTGATCTCTACCAAAGCAAAATCACAGCAGGTGGCCATGTTTATTTCCATGTTTGCTTTTTTGTTGCCTACAATGTTGCTATCGGGGTTTATTTTCCCGGTAAAGAACATGCCCTTGTTGCTTCAATGGATTTCTCATGTAATTCCTGCAAAATATTACATCACCATCATCAAAAATATTATGCTCAAAGGGACAGGATTTTTATTTGTGTGGAAAGAGACCCTGATCATTGCCGCTATGATGATTGCTTTTATTATTGCCAGTGTGCGAATGTTTAAAGTTAGACTGGAGTAAGCTATGAGAACCATCCTGTTTTTACTGCAAAAGGAGTTCATCCAGATTTTCCGCGACAAAACCATGTTGCCGATGATCATCCTTGTGCCCATCCTCCAGATGCTGATCCTGGTAAATGCTGCTACCTTCGAACTTAAAAACATTAGCATGGTTGTGGTTAACCAGGATATGTCGGCTACATCAAGAGAGCTGATCTCTGGCTTTGAGGGGTCAAAGTTTTTCGATTTGCAATATGAATTCTCGGTTGACAAGGCGCATGAATCATTGCTGGATAATACAGCTGATGTGATACTGGTTATTCCTGCTGATTTTGAGCGTGATCTCATCAGGGAAAAGTCGGCTTCTGTCCAGATACTCATTAACGCCATTGACGGAATGGCTGCAGGATTGATTAACGTGTACACGGGGAACTTCATCAACGACTTCCGGCAGGATCTGCTCATTGAGTGGATGAATATAAAACCCGCTCTTCGGTTATTCCCGTTGAAATAAGCCACCAGTTCTGGTATAATCCCAATCTTACCTACTCCATATATATGTTGCCGGGTATCCTGGTTATTCTTGTTACCATAATCGGTATGTTTCTTACCGCCATCAACATTGTAAGGGAGAAAGAAAAAGGTACTATCGAGCAGATCAATGTTACCCCCATCCTGAAATATCAGTTTATCATCGGAAAACTCATTCCCTTTTTGATCATCGCCCTATTTGAACTTGCTTTCGGACTTTTAATAGGAAGGATTTTCTTTGGCCTGCCCATGCTGGGAAGTTTATGGTTACTTTTCCTGGTAGCTTTTGTATTCTTACTGGTCGCTCTGGGGCTGGGACTTTTATTGTCGGCCATTTCATCCACCCAGCAACAGGTAATGTTTACCATATTCTTTTTCCTGCTGATGTTTATCCTGATGAGCGGAATTTTCACCCCAACTGAAAGCATGCCTGACTGGGCTCAGAAGCTCAACATCATCAATCCATTCAAGTATTTTATGCGTGCCTTGCGGATGATTTTGCTGAAAGGTTCAGGAATAAAAGATATCCTTAATGAATTGGTCTCCCTGAGTATTTATGCGGTTATTGCATTGAGCTTTGCGGTGTGGAGGTATAGGAAAACGATATAGATACTCCACAAGGATCGGGAAACTCAAACTCATGAACCTGCAATTCCCTTTATTGCAACGCGGATTTTTTCTTAACTTCACAAAAAGTTATCCGTCCTATGAAAAAGTTAAAAGCCTTTTTACTTTTAATTTCAGTAATGATTATCGTTTGTTGCCAGTCGGTTTCAGACGGGCAGAGTCAAAATGCTGAAAAAAATGACAACGATCCATTAATATGTAAAACCCATCCAACTTTAAAAACATATGTTCTTTCTGAAGACAGCCTTATATTTTCCAAAGCCATTCAACATTTAAAACCAGGTTTTATTAAAATACCGGATTCACCAGAAACATCTTCAATTATAATAAGTGCGGCTCAATTCTTCATCAACACCCCCTACACCGCTCACACCCTTGAAATACCCGGCGATGAGCAACTGGTGGTTAATTTACGTGAAATGGATTGCACCACTTTCGTAGAATATGTGATAGCTTTTACTCTTTTGACCAAAGAAAACCGGACTGACTTTGATCGGTTTACACAGTTACTGGCCTGCATAAGGTATCGGGATGGTGCAATGGATGGCTACCCATCCCGTTTGCACTATTTTACTGAATGGTTGCAAAACAATACCGATAAAGGAATCCTTGAAATCGTAAGCAATGAATTGAGCGATGTGCCTTATAATACAGATGTATTTTTTATGTCATCCCATCCCGGGTCATATCGGCAATTGGGAAACCCGCAGTATATTTCCCGTATTAAAGAAACTGAAAAAGTTATTTCGGGTTTTCAAATGAATTACATTCCGAAAAATGATATCATAAAAATTGAAGACCAGATCAAAGATGGTGATATCATAGCTTTTACCACGAATATTGCCGGTCTTGATGTCTCCCATACCGGTATTGCCATTCATCAGAATGGCCGGTTGCATTTACTGCATGCTTCTACCCGCACTAACATTGTGGAGATATCTCCTGTACCGTTAAGCGAATACCTTGCTCCCATGGGTCGGGTTACAGGAATTCTGGTGGGAAGAATGAAATGAATAAATCGCAAAATTGGTTTTCTTGAAATGTTTGTTTAATTTTAACAAATATGAATCAGATCTTTGGATTCATTTAAAAGATTTATTCACCAAAAGCTATGACTATGGATGTTTTTAACAAAGTTGCAGGAAGGTATGTATTTGCTCTTCCTTTTTTAATTTTTGGAGTATTCCATTTTATGAATGCCGGTAACATGGCTGGCATGATTCCGGGCTGGTTGCCCGGTGGCGTTTTCTGGGTTTATCTTACCGGGCTTGCATTGATTGCAGCATCTTTAAGCATGATCATTAAGGTTATGGATCAACTGGCTTCTTTTCTGCTGGGAGTAATGCTTATTATTTTTGTGCTGTTATTACATTTGCCTGGAGCACTGGAAGGTGACCAGATGTCAACCACAAATCTTTTGAAAGATTTAGCCATGGCCGGTGGCGCCTGGCTATATGCAGGTTATGCAGCCAAGCCTGCTGCTTAGGATTTCAGGAATCAATCAATCTGATTAGTAAGAAAAGGTCTCAGTTTTTTGAGACCTTTTTTTTAGTGCTTTACAGTAAAAATGAGACTTGATTTCTGAAAGTTGAGACCTGCATCTGATCCATCTGCACCAACTTTGCATCAGAAATTCAATTTTTCATTATTAAAATTTAATCCCCCATGTTACGAATCAGAATAATTCTTTTTACCGCTATTACACTATCAATAAGCTCATCTCTTTTATCAGCAATATGCGAAAATAAACCGGATCGTGCAGTTTCAGCTCCCGCTGTTTTCTCCCCGTTCAATATTGATATTGATCCCATGGAGAGTTTATTATTAATTACTCTGCAGGATGATCCGGATACTTTATATACCGGTTTCGAACCACAGATATTTGATGACGAGATAAACGGAAAAGGCATGCTGGTGATTGCCTGGCGCCAGGATGGCTATATTGATGTATACCATCAGCCAACACTGCAGCTCAATAATGCCAAGTATGATATTGCCGGAAAGGGACTGGCCAACATGGTGGAGCAATCAATGAAAGGCTCTTATCTTCAAATTTCTGAAAAGGGTGTTGATACATGGTTCAGGTTTCATGATATCTACAATCGTGAAATAGAAGTAAAAATTACTGAAAATAACCCACGTAAACGCAAACCTTTCGGACTTCTTGCCCCCATGGGCGATGCGGCTCAGAATCCTTCTGCCATGCCAATGGTCCTTTTACACGACTTTTATTTTGTGCGACAAAAGCAAACTGAATATTTTATAAAAGTCGACGGCAAGTACCACATGTCTGATAAGTTGCCCTTGAGAATGGATGGCACCAAAATGTATTTTATGCGATACAGTCCCGATCCGGTTATTGCCACCATAAATCCCGCACATAGCGGTTACATGCAGCCGTTAGGTCTGAATGATAAAACCGATAATGATTTCAATACTGAAAGAATTCATCTCTGCCGGAAGGAAGACAGAATAAGAATCCGGAGCATCAGCAGAAATTACAAGGAGCATAGAGTTATGATGACATTTGATCCACCTTTTCCCAACATAACTGAGATAGAAAAGGGCGAAGAGATCCGCGGGAAATTCAGCATTGATGGAGACCGGTCAACCGGAAAAGTTTCAGGGGTTTATTCCATAAAAGAACAGAATGGGGAAATATTTATTGAAATGAACCCTTCAGGTGGATGGAAGCCCCGACCCGATAAATTTTCTCTGAGAATGATGTACACCTTTGCCGGAGTATTCAAAAACTGGCCTAAAACTTATTACTGGAAAGCCAGAATACACTTTGACGACAATCAACAGCCCTTTATGCACTCATACTGGGAAAGAAGAGAATAACCTATAACCTTATCAACCTTTCAACTCTAAAACTTTAAAATCTTAACAAAATGAAAACAGCCATAATTTACGCAACCACTCACGGAACCACCGAAAAAGTAGCTTTAAAAATGAAAGAACTGGCAGGGTCGGAAAACACATTTCTTTTTAATCTTAAAGAAGGTTCACCTTTTGACATTAACGCTTTTGATGCGATCATAGTCGGTGGGTCCGTTCATGCAGGCATGCTGCAAAAAAGAGTCAAAGACTTCTGCAAAGAACACACGCTGGAATTGCTGCAAAAACCCCTTGGACTATTCCTTTGCGGGATGAACGAGCCGGAATATGAAGCGCAAATGGAAAAAAACTTTCCGGAGATCCTTCGTCAGCATTCCACAGCAATGGAAACCCTGGGTGGTGAATTTCTATTTGACAAAATGAATTTCTTTCAGAAACTGATTGTAAAAAAGATCAGCGGAATATCGGAATCGATGCATAAAATCAATGATGAAAAAATTCACGAATTCATATCCGGAATGAAATTAATCAACCAAAACTGAAATGGTTGACTCCATAGGAGAATATATAAAAATATTACTACGGATCTGCTTCTAAATATGAAGCTGAAGAGCAGCAAATCACAAAAAGTAAACATTTATATGGTTAATTGTAAAAAAAGAACCCATGGGCTATCTTGCAACTATCACATATATGGTTTTTCTGTCATCTTTAATGACTGCATTAACAGCAAAGATTATAGCAATGGCCAACCATGGTGTTAATGTAATTCCTGTTGTGTTCATTATCCCTGTTATTAATCTCATTACAATTACCTGTGCAGCGCTGATGATAAAAAATATAATCCGGCGTTAAACTCTTTCTGAATATCGAACCTGTTTATCATATATTTGATAAAACAACAGTATATTTGCAGCTTATTTTAGGTTTGGAAATTTAAGCACCATGAACATTCTAATAGCCGGCGACGGCGAAATCATCTCACACCTGGCCCGTTTGTTATATGATGAAAATCATGACATTACACTTTTTTGCCCAGTTGAGCTTTCCGGCTCAATCAGCCAGGATCTCGATGTCATGATCTATTCAGGCGATCCAACTTCCATTGATGATCTGAAGAATGCCCATATTAAAAAGACAGATCTTTTTATTACAGTTTATCTGAATGGAAGAACCAACCTTCTTGCCGGTATACTGGGGAAAAATCTTGGAGCAAAAAGATGCATTGCCAAAGTAAATGAAACCAGTTATTCCATTGGTGAAAGCAGGGAAATGTACAAAAATCTTGGAGTGGACTATGTGGTTTGCCCCGAAAAAATTGCAGCAAAGGAAATTACCAACCTGATAACCAATACAGCCGCAACTGAAATTTTTGATTTTACGGATAAACATCTATCACTAATGCTTATTAGGCTTAGCAGTGGTGCACAGGTGATAGGAAAATCACTGAACCAGATTGCAGAAGAAAACAAAGATCTTGATTTTCGCGCAGTTGCCTTGCACAGGAAATCCAAAACACTTATACCCAGAGGCGAAGATGTTTTTATGAAAAACGATCTTGCCTATGTGGTAACCAAACCCAATGGTATTAATCACCTGCTAAAACTGGGCGGTAAAGAAAGTTTCACTATCAATAATATCATGATCGTTGGTGGAGGCACTGTGGGTACGCTAACTGCTAAAAACCTTGAGAAGGACTATAAAGTCAAGCTTTTCGAAATCAACTCCGAAATATCATCGAAGTTGGCAGATGAGCTTCGCAATACCATGATCATCAACGGTGATGCTCACGATGTAGCATTGCTGGAAAAGGAAAACATTCAAGCTATGGATGCCGTGATTGCGGTTACCAACAATTCGGAAACCAACATTCTCACTTGTTTGCTGGCCAAGAAATATGGCGTACGAAAGACCATCGCCCTGGTTGAAAACCTTAATTTTATTGAGATTTCTCAGAATATTGGTATTGACACCATAATTAACAAGAAACTTGCCACCGCCAGTTATATCATCCGTTTCACCATGAAGGCAGAAGTACTGTCAACCAAGTGTTTGAATGGTATTGACGCCGAAATTTTCGAATTCCTGGCCAAGGCCGGTTCACCCATTACACGTAAGCCTATTAATAAGTTAAAGTTTCCGAATGCAGCTATTATTGGTGGCGTTATTCGGGATAATGAAGGAATCATTGCCACCGGCGATCTGCAGGTTCAGGCCGGAGACCATGTGGTTGTATTTACCCTGCCCGAAGCATTTGACGCTGTTGACAGGATGTTCAGAAGCTAAACCGCAATTAAGCTGATTATGGCGCCACGTTCTGATATAAATTTAAAGCTGATTATAAAGTTTCTTGGTATCCTGCTCATGATCCTTTCCGGGTTTATGTTGCTAAGTTCGTTGTGGGATTTTCTAATTGATGAAAATACTACCAAAGCCATAATCATCAGTTCAGTAATTACTTTCGGGGCAGGCCTTTCGTTTTATCAACTTACACGGAAAAACGATCATAAAAATATAGGCAAGAAAGATGGTTACATCATTGTAACACTTACCTGGTTAAGTATTTCATTATTCGGATCCTTACCATTTTATCTGTCAGGGCATATTC